>JAJPYK010000008.1 GCA_021205005.1 Paraprevotella sp.
CGTGACCCCATGCGTGACAGGCATGTATTCTAACCAACTGAACTAACGCACCTTTTAAGAGAGGGCAAGAGGCTATTTTTCCTCTTTGCGAGTGCAAAGGTAAGCAAAACCATCGGAATGACCAAACATTTTCCCATTTTTGTTAGAGATCCCGAGGAGTGTTCAAATAATCAAGCACTTGTCCACTGAGCTGGAGCAAGGATATTTCGCATATCTTGGTATCATATTCAGCCACCAAACGACGTTCCTCGGCATCGAGCAAGCTCTTTTGCGCTTCGCGCATCTCAAAACCCGACAGGTCACCTTTCATATAGCGCAGATTCGCATACTCGTAATTCTCCTGGGCAGCCACAACATTCTGACGCTCCATCAACATTACTTGCCAGTTATTGGCATAGGCCTGCCATAAATCGTTCAGGTCAGCCTTCAATGACAATCTCAAGTCTTCTCGCTCCAGCTCCGCATACTTCACGGCCAATTCGGCATTCTTTTTTTGCATTTTCCGTTTGCCGTCAAACAAATTAAATCCTACGGTAATACCGGCATTCAACCCCCAATTGTCCCGTTTGCGTGTGGAAGACAATTCATATCGGTTGAGCGTATACCCGTATCCGGCATTCAGGCGCACATAAGGATAGTCACGCGACATGACCTTTTTATAGTCTGCTTTCACCACCTCTGTATTCTTGTCCGCCATCAGTAACGAGGCATTAGCAGCCAAAGTAGCCTGCCACAATTCTTCATAATGCAGATCGGGATTCACGTCGATGACCGTATCCCGAATGCCGATCAAGCCCGTCACGTCATCATTGGCCATCAGCTCATTCAGCTTGATACGCGAAGAATTCAATACCTCGCGTTGCTTCATGTATTGCGCACTGTCCGCATTGAAATCCACCTTGGCCTGCAAATAATCCAACCGAGAGAAGTTCCCGATGTGGTATCTCACCTCGACGATACGCATGCGTTCCCGTGAAAGCGACATGGCATAGCGGAAATTATTCAGCCGTATCCTCTCCTGGATATAGTTGTAATACTCCGCGGTAAGCGAAGCCACATAATCCTCGATAGTGATGCGGGTCTGCAATTCGCCTTGCTCCTTGAGCAACTTTAACTGCTTATAGTTGGTCCATACGCTGAATCCGTTAAAAATCGTCCAGTTCAGGTCGATTCCGGCATCCACCGTCGCATCGTAGGCACCCCGTTCCGTCGACGTGATGCCGGTAGCCCGCGGCGTGGTGCGCGTAGTATTCAGGTCTCCGCTGTACGACGTGCTAAGGTCCACGGTGGGCAGCATCCCGGCATTGGCTCTTGTGGCATTGTTATCGCTCACTTCCTGCCGGTTCTTTACCATCAGGATGGAGAAGTTACTATCCAGTCCGCGTTCAAGACACTTCCGCAAGGTCATGTGTTCCTTCGTTCGCAAAGAGTCCGTCCGGGCCGATGCCGACAGCGCACAAAGTGAAAGGATGATACATGCGATCTTCTTTCTCATTTCTTCTCTTTTTTATGAATTCGATTTGTTGAAATATAACTGTACACGGCCGGAACGACGTACATGGTGAGGAAGGTAGACACTAACATACCTCCCACCACAGACACACCCATGGCGATGCGCTGATTACAGCCCTCTCCCGTAGCAAAAGCCAGCGGAATCAGGCCCAATACGGTAGCCGCACTGGTCATCAGGATCGGACGCAGACGCTGCAAGGCGGCATCGTGTACGGCCGATATCTTATCTTCGCCCTGTTCCTGCTTCTGGTTGGCGAACTCCACGATCAAGATACCGTTCTTGGCCACCAGCCCGATGAGCATGATGATGCCGATCTGACTGAACACGTTCATGGTAATGTCCCCGAAGAACATGAAGACCAAAGCTCCGGCAATGGCCAGGGGAACGGTGAGCATGATGACGAGCGGATCTTTGAAGCTCTCGAACTGGGCCGACAAGATCAGATAAATCAGCACCAAGGCCAGGATGAAAGCAAACATCAGACTGGAGGAGCTTTCGCGGAACTCTTTGGAATCGCCGGCCAGCGACGTGCGGAACGTATCGTCCAGCACCTCCTTGGCGATCTTGTCCATCTCGTCCAGTCCCTGCCCGATCGTCTTGCCGTCAGCCAGTCCGGCCGAGATCGTGGCCGACACGAAACGGTTGTACCGGTAGAGTTTGGGCGGCGCGATGCTGTTTTCCAACTCGATCAGATTGTCCATCTGTATCATCCGACCGTCGTCGCTGCGCAGATAGATGGCACGCAAGTCTGCCGGTTTGTTACGTTGTTGCCGGTTGATTTCCCCCAAGATCTCATATTGTTTGCCGTTCATGTAGAAATATCCCATACGCTGTCCGCTCAAGCCGTATTGCAAAGTCTCCGAAAGGTCGCGCGTACTGACGCCCATGATGTTGGCTTTGTCCCGATTGATATGCACGCGAAGTTCGGGACTGCTGAACTTCAGATCGACATCGGCCATTTGGAAGACCGGATTCTCGTAAACCTTTTCCATGAATGCGGGGAGTACTTTCTCCATCTTTTCGATGTTCGTGGCCTGCAACACATACTGCACGGGCATACCGGCACGCCGCCCTCCGAAAGAAGACGGCTGTTGCACGAAAGCCCGCGCTTTCGTTTTTTTCTTCACGGCCTGCGACAGTTCTTCGGCTTTCTCCATCTGCGTGTAGGAACGTTGATTCATGTCTTTCAGCAGGATCTGTATGTTCCCGCTTCCACTCGACACGCGGGCCGTCACGGCTTCGGCATCAGGTATGAGTGAATCCACAACCTGGTTGATGTCCTCCGTATAATCGCGTATGTATTCATAGGTAGCTCCTTCTGCCGCACGGGTATTGACGGTAATCATCGAACGGTCCTCCAAGGGGGCCATTTCGGAGGGAATCTTCCCCCACAGCAAGATGATCAGCCCCACCATGACCGCCATCAAAGGCAGGATCCACACGCGGTGACGCAGAACGAAAGACAGCGAACGGCCGTAACCGCGGTTCATGCCTTCGAAGAACGGTTCCGTAACGCGATAAAACACATTTTTCCGCTTCTGCTGTTTCAGCAGTTTCGTAGCCAGCATCGGCGTAAAGGTAAGGGCCGCAAAGGCGGATATGATCACAGCGCCGGAAATCACCATACTGAACTCGCGGAAGAGTCGCCCCGTGGTTCCTTCCATAAAGACAATAGGAAAGAACACGGCCACCAGCGTGACCGTAGTGGAAATGACGGCAAAGTATATGTCCTTGGCCCCTTGTATGCCGGCCTCTTTCGGACTCATCCCCTCCTCTATCCGGATATAAATATACTCTGTCATCACAATGGCATCGTCCACGACCAGTCCCACGGCCAGAACGACCGCCAACATGGTAAGCACATTGATGGAAAAGCCCAACAGATACATGATGAAGAAAGCTCCCACGAGCGAAACCGGAATCACGATGCAAGGCACCAGCGTAACGCGCCAGTCGCGCAGAAACAGGAAGATAATGACGATCACCAGTGCGAAAGCCTCGAAGACGGTATGTTTCACCTCATTGATCGAAGAACGGATGAACTTGGTGTTGTCGAACCCGTAGCTGTAATGCACGTCGGCCGGCAAGTCCTTCTTCATGAGCTCCATCCGTTCGTAGACGGCATCGGCGATGTCGATATGATTGGCTCCGGGCTGGGGCACCACAACGACGCCCACCATCGGCACGCCGTTCATCTTCATATAACTCTGTATGTCGGCTGCACCGAGTTCGGCCCGCCCGATGTCGCTGAAACGGATGATCTGGTTGCCTTCGTGCTTGACGATAAGGTCGTCGAACATCTTGGCCGTATTCATCAACCCCATCGTACGGATGTTCAGCTCGATGGTGTTGCCTTCGATACTTCCCGAGGGCAGCTCCACATTTTCCTTGTCCACGGCGTTCTTCACGTCCATCGGTGTGATGCCGTATCCGGCCATCTTAATGGGATCGAGCCACAGGCGCATGGAGTATTTCTTCTCGCCCCAAATGGATACACTGCTCACGTCGGCAATGGTTTGCAACTGTTCTTTCACCGTCAGGTCGGCGATTTCGCTCAGTTCGAGCAGCGAACGTTTCTCGCTTTGCAAAGCCACCATCAGGATGGGCGAAGCATCGGCGTCGGCCTTCGAAACGGTGGGCGGATCGCAATCGTTGGGCAGATAACGTTGGGCACGCGACACTTTGTCACGCACATCGTTGGCTGCGGTTTCCAAGTCGACCGACAATTCGAATTCCACCGTAATGCGACTGCTTCCCTGCGAACTCACGCTCGTAAGCGAGCGTATGCCCGGAATACCGTTGATGTTCTGCTCCAGCGGTTCGGTTATCTGATTTTCGATGACATCGGCATTGGCTCCGGCATAAGTACACGACACGGAAATCACGGGATTGTCTACCGACGGATATTCGCGCACACCGAGATAAAAGTAACCGATCATACCGAAAAGCAGGATGATCACCGTCATCACGGTAGCCAATACGGGCCGGTGTATACTAAGTTCTGATATGTTCATACATCATCCTCCCTGCATTAGTCCACCCGGTCGAGCGTAACCGGCAGGTCGGTGCGCAACTGCAACGTACCCGAGGTGAGCAGCGTGTCGCCCACATGCAACCCTCTCAGCACCTGTACGCGGGCTTCCGTACGCAGTCCCAGCGTCACCTCCACAGGCTGTGCCTTGCCGGATTTATATAAAAAAACCTTGTCTTTTCCCATTTCCGGAACGACGGCCTCAGCCGGAATGGCGATGGCGTCGCGGATCTCCTGTTTTTTCAGCCGGATGCCGGCGTAACGTCCGGGCGTAAGTCTGCCGTTGGGATTGGCGTACAGGGCACGCACTGTCATCGTATGCGTATTGACGTCGATGGCCGATTCTTTGGCGTATACCGTAGCCGGGAACTCTTGCAGAGAGCCGTCTACGGTAAAGTTGAGAGCCGTACCGGGGTTCACTTCGTTCACGTATCGCTCGGGTACGGAAAATTCCACTTTCAAAGGCACCACACGGGTGAGTTTGCTCACCACCGTTGTGGGCGAAGCGTATGCCCCCACGCTAATTTGCCTCAAACCGATGATGCCGTCGAAAGGCGCACGGAGTTCCGTCAGGTCGATCTGTGCCTTCACCACGTCGATATCGGCTTTCAACGTTTCCAGTTCCGTGCGCACCTGTTCATAGGCTTCCTGACTCACGGCGTCGTGTTGCAACAAGGTACGCTGGCGATATACGCGATCGTTGGCCAGCTTCATCTGTGCCTGCAAGCGTTTCAGGTCGGCCTGCAACTTGCGGTCATTCACTTTGGCCAGCAACTGTCCCTTTTTCACATGGCTTCCTTCCTTGAAGGCCATGTCCACCACCAGTCCGGAAGTTTCAAACGAAAGATTCACTTCCTCGTCGGGCAAAAGTATGCCCGTAACCGAAATTTCATCGTCCAACACCCCCGTACGTATTTTCATGGCATTGACATTCAGGATGTCTTTCTTGTCTTTTCCGCTTGCCCCCACTTTGTCGGCCTGCGCCAGTTCTTCGTTCGGCTTCGGCATTTGAGAATATATGCCCCACGCAGCCAAACCGCATGCCACAAAAGCCACCGCCGTCCATTTCAGCTTTTTGTTCATCGATTTTGAGTTATTGATTTGTTTGGTTTTTCATGTCTCATAACAACCGACCGGAGATTTATGCCGGCCGGAATGGTTTATTTTAGTATTATGGGGATAAAAGTACGTATATTTTTTTCACGCGGTAGTGTTTCACCGAGTGTGTCTGATCAAAGGCCCCCAAGCCTGTAGAC
>JAJPYK010000118.1 GCA_021205005.1 Paraprevotella sp.
CCGGGGCTATTTGATTAATTGTTTAACTCGTCCCATTTTAACGGGACACTAATGAGAGATATTCTTTAATATTGCAAAATATTCCCTATCTTTGTCCGTAGAAATCCCTCTCTTAGCAAGAAATAACATCAATCAGCCACGCACAAATTCTACAATTTTTTCAATATCATTTCATTGGCCTGATCTATCAAAGAACTATCCAAAGAAGCCAGATAAATCAGTGTCGTTGTCTCGGAATCATGCCCCATACTTTCGCAAATCACAGCAAGCGGAACATTTTTACTTTTTGCTGCGCTTGCCCATGAATGGCGGCTGACATACATCGTAATGTGGGGTTGCAACCCGGCCAGAACCGATATTTTCTTCAAGTTGTTATTGACAAAGCGTAGCACATTGCGGTATTGCCGCTGTTCTAAACCAGCCGTTCTGATGATCGGCAACAAATACTCCCTTTCATCTACCTGATATTTATCGACTACTTCCTGCATGCACTTCTCCCACTTGACGAAAAGCTGTTGCCCCGTCTTGCGCCTGCGATAGGAAAGAACTCCTCCCTGCAAATCCTTCTTTTTAAAATAAGCCATGTCGACGAACGAAATGCCGCGGGTATAGAATGAAAACATAAATATATCCCTCGCAAAATCCAATGAAGGCGTCTGAGACAGATCCATATCTTTAATAAGCTTGATGGTTTTCAGCGAGACGGCCCGCTTCACGGTCTTATCCACGCCCGTATATACACGCCTGAACGGACGGCATTGCACCGTCAGTTCTTTCTCCACGGCACGGTTGTAGACGGCCCGCAGAATGCGCATATAGAATGAAGTCGTGTTCATGGTTATGCCTTTCGCTTTCAGATAAGCCTCATATTCCATCATCAGCTCAAAATCGATCTCATCCAACAAGACATCGTTATGGTTCCGAAAATGCATGAAACTGTTGAGCGCTGCCGTATAATTTTCCGCCGTTCTCTCCTTGTTCAACCGCTTCAGCTGGCCTATGACGCCTTCCATGAATTGAAAAAAGGACAGCATGTTCACCGACTCATGGTACTTCTCGACAATATCTTCTGCCGTAAATTCATTGCCGTTGCCCTCCAGACTGCGGATTACGGTATTCAGACGTTTCACATCCACCGCCATGCGCTCCTTGAAATCGAGAAGGAATGCCGCCCTTCCGGCATCGGGAACGAGGGCCACCCTTGAATTCTTCGCGTCCCACTCTTCTTTGAAGATGCGGAAATCCGTCTTGATCCGGCGGATCACACGATTGTGAATAATCTGATAGTAGACCGTTCCTTCTTTGCCTGAGACGGTCGAAGGGCGAAACTTGACTTTTACAGAGGCCATATCAATCGTTTTTAAAGTGAGATACATTCTTTTCTTTTTTCCAACTCTCCAAAATAAGAATGTCGGCAACGACTTCCAGGTTACTTCCCATGCCCTCAGGCATGCCCTTGATTTCCTCTAAAAGAATACATACATTATTATCTGCCATAATTACAAGTGTATTTTGCGTTTTTTCTTTTCCTTTATCTTGGGTACGGATCCTAAAGATCCCGCTTCTCATACAAGCAGCCATAAGATCTCGTAACAAGCCCGAAAGCGTGCAGCACGAAATCTCGCCTTCGATGAAAAGCCATATTATTCTTCCTCTGCAATCCGTGAAGTCAAAAGCAGCTTTTCCGACCGTACGAATCGCACTCTCGGAAAGGCGTCGTGACCTCGCGTTCACAATCTCCGCAGATTGAAAAAAAAATCTCCTGCCTGTCACCCGCACAGTGCCGAAAGCAGACCGGAAATCCGGTTATCCGGATCGCCCACGTTGGACTATTTTTCCGACTCTTTGCTTAACAGTAACATCCGAAGATCGCACCAGTTCGTCAACTGGTCAAAACGGCAGGTGCGGTAAACTTTCTCCCATTCTTCTGTGAAATACTTCTCACCATACAACACATTAAAGTAATGGTCGTTTCCCCCGGTGCTCTCCAAATGCACAATGACAATGCTGTCCAACACTTCATAAATCCGATTGACATAAGAAATCAGGCCGGGGTTGCCACTCTCTATTGCAGACTTACGCAGATAGGTAAAGAGATCGCCGCAATAAGCACTATAAGAATGAGGGAAACCGATTCAACCATCGAAACTCTTAAGTTCATCGAAAGCGCGATTATATCCCTTGTAGAAAGGTTCGCCAGCCACAGCGGGTGAATCGGTAGAATGACTTATCTCATCTACACTTTCCCGCATATAGGCAAAAGTTTCCTTCAAAACATTCCAAAGGGGAGTCAGGTCATCGATCCGAGTCAGCGTAACGACCGAACTCAAGTCTTTGTCTTCATACTCCTGCCACATACTCATTGCACGGCGAGCCATGGAAGCCAACGCCTGTTCCAGGGATATACCTTTTCCTAAATCCCGTATGAGAGCGGTGTAGTCGTAAGCAATGTCCGGAATGCTAAAAGGCGAAGATATCAGATACCGGGCACAGCCTTCCCATTCGGCCAACGATTCGACGTTTCCCTGTAAACAGGAGTGGGCAATCATCGCCTCAAAGGGCACACCGGTGTCTTTCAACCCCTTGGCCAGGTCAGCAGAAGACATTGACTTACCATGGTCCATAAGCGTGGACCGTGTATGGACATCCGGACTTTCCAAGGCTGCCGGAGTGAAAGGCTGTTCTGAATTCGGGAACCATGAATCGCCATGCCCGCTAAAGACAAACAGGTTCTTCCGGTTCGGATATTGCTCGACCGACCAGCGGACAAAATCCGAAAGTCGTGCCGGATCGTAGATTTTGAAGTCAGCCCCCGGGTTAAAAGTAGTATCTTCTTCCAGCTTCCCATTCCGCGCGACATAACGCCGGACGCCGCTGTGTCCGGGAACATCGCTTGCATCCGAATAGCTAAACAAAACCGTCACCCCCACATTCGGGTTGCTCTTCGTCTGTTCAGCCGCCTCCTCAACCGAGGTAAACAGCGAATAATCATGCTGATAATTTCCTCCGGCACAATAGGACATGAGACAGTAGTTGTTGTCATCAGTTACGATGGCTGTCGGACTGGAATCGTCTTCCGAACAAGCAGCCAGCCCCGCCAGCAGACACAGCAGGAGGAACCCATTCCTAAAAAATAAATTTTTCATAATTAACTCGTTATTCGTTTATATTCTGTCCATTCAGTTCAAAGACCGACGTTAAACGGAGTAAAGCTACTGAATATCTTTGAAACAAAGGGATAAAAAAAGGAAAATATAGAGAGCGTATTTAGAAAACCTGTTTATGTCCACAGTAAAACTTTGCAAGAGCAGTAGTTTTCTCTTTCCAGCCCAGGCCCGCACAGTTTCAAAAGCAACAGACTGACAAACGGACTGATCGTTACTCTCCGCTGGTGTTAAAGTGACAAAAAAGCCGGCTCCGCTCAACACGGAACCGACTCTCTTTGTATTTTCATTTCCAATCCGGAATCGTTTCGCCCGGTTCGTAGAAATCCACCAGATTCGTATAGAACGTCAGAGTGGAATAAGGTAACACGGCACCGGAGGACTGACTGCCATAAGCCAAATCCGACGGGATATAAACCCACCATACATCCCCCTTGTGCATGTATTGCAAAGCGGTGGCGAAACCGGGCACGGCCGTAGAGACTCCCATCTTGACCGGAACGGAAATCCGGTTATCCAGATCGCCCATAAACGATTGGGAGAAAACCTTACGTTCTTCCACCCATTCGCCGTTCACTTGGTTTTGGGTAGGCATCAGATACCCCCGATAATTCACACGCACGGTATCCGACCATGTGGGACTTTCAGTCCCCGTACCGCTCTTTTCGATATACACACAGATGGAATCGGTCAACGAGCCTCCGGCACTCGGCGATTTCGTGGTCGACTTAAACATGCGCCATCGGCAGTTTCCTTCCCATTGGTCGCCATACAACGCTTTGGCCAAAGCAATGGAGTCCCGGGCCTCGGCGGCAATTTGCGTGAAATATTCGGCATTGCGCGAGGGCCAATTGGCGTACGCGTCATACGTGTCGCTCTCTTCCTTGCACGACGTCCACACGCATAAGAAGGCCACAACCCCCATCAGATACCACAAACTTTTTTTCATTGCATACTGTCGTTTAGGCAGGATTACATTATTTTCTTCAACAACGATGTGATGCTTACGCGTTCCTCGATGATGTTCCGCAAGTCGGCCACATTCACCCGTTTCTGTTCCATCGTATCGCGATGACGGAGCGTAACGGTATTGTCTTTCAGCGTGTCGTAATCCACGGTCACGCAATAAGGCGTACCGATAGCGTCCTGACGGCGGTAACGTTTGCCGATGGAATCCTTCTCATCGTACTTACAGTTGAAATGGAAACGCAGATCGCTGATGATTTCATGGGCTTTCTCGGGCAGACCGTCTTTCTTTACCAAAGGCATCACGGCCAGTTTCACTGGTGCCAAAGCCTCGGGCAACTTCAGGACCACGCGGGTTTCGCCGTTCTCCAAAGTCTCTTCCTGATAGCTGTGGCACATGATGGAAAGGAACATACGGTCCACACCGATAGAGGTTTCTATCACAAACGGCGTATAGCTCTCATTCGTCTCGGGATCGAAATATTCGATGTTCTTGCCCGAATATTTGGCATGCTGACTCAGGTCGAAGTTCGTGCGGCTATGTATACCCTCCACTTCCTTGAAGCCGAACGGCATATGGAACTCGATATCGCAAGCGGCATTGGCATAATGAGCCAGTTTTTCGTGGTCGTGGAAACGATAGTTCTCTGCGCCGAAGCCCAAAGCCTGATGCCAGGCCATACGGGTCTGCTTCCACGTATTGAACCACTGTAGTTCCGTACCCGGCTTCACGAAGTACTGCATCTCCATTTGTTCGAACTCGCGCATACGGAAGATGAATTGGCGGGCCACGATCTCATTACGGAAAGCCTTTCCGATTTGGGCGATACCGAACGGCAGTTTCATGCGTCCCGTCTTCTGTACGTTCAGATAGTTCACGAAAATACCCTGCGCGGTTTCCGGACGCAGATAAATGGTCATGGCTCCGTCGGAGGTAGAACCTACTTCCGTCTTGAACATCAGGTTGAACTGACGCACGTCGGTCCAGTTGTGCGTGCCGCTGATGGGACACACGATCCCCTCGTCCAGAATGATCTGCTTCAGTTCGTTCAAATCGTTGGCATTCATGGCGTCGCTATAACGCTGGTGCAGGGCATCGCGCTTCTGCTGGTGTTCCAGCACGCGCGGATTCGTCTCGCGAAACTTCGCTTCATCGAAACTCTCCCCGAATTTCTTGGCCGCCTTAGCCACTTCCTTATTGATTTTCTCCTCGTATTTGGCAATTTGATCTTCGATCAGCACGTCGGCGCGATAACGTTTCTTACTGTCGCGGTTATCGATCAACGGATCGTTGAAAGCGTCCACATGTCCGCTAGCTTTCCATGTGGTGGAATGCATAAAGATGGCGGCGTCTATCCCTACGATGTTTTCGTGCAGAAGCACCATGCTCTGCCACCAATATTGTTTGATATTGTTTTTCAATTCCACACCGTTCTGACCGTAATCATATACGGCACCCAACCCGTCGTAAATGTCACTCGAAGGAAATACGAAACCATATTCCTTACAATGTGCCACTATTTTCTTGAATACATCTTCTTGAGCCATACTCTATTCGCAAAATATTGATAAATCTTTCGCAAAAGTACGGTTTTTCTTTTATTAAAATGTTATTTTTGCGTTAAAATAGATATATAATCGACTT
>JAJPYK010000044.1 GCA_021205005.1 Paraprevotella sp.
CAGAGCATCTGCCTTACAAGCAGAGGGTCGGGGGTTCGAATCCCTCAACGCCCACATCGAAGCAGGCACCTGATGGAGGTGCCTTTTTTGTTGTTTTTCCTGTCATCTCTTATTTTTTGATAACTTTTCGATAAAAAGTGCGTTTGAACCGACAAAATGAACTATTTTTGCAACTAAAATAATACGCATTGCTTTTATGGAATTGGATTTGTTGACGGCCATTTCTCCTATTGACGGCCGTTATAGAGGTAAAACTGAGCCTTTAGCTTCTTATTTTTCAGAATATGCGCTCATTCGCTACCGTGTTCGGGTTGAAATCGAGTATTTTATCACTTTGTGCGAACTGCCTTTACCGCAGTTGTCGTCGTTCAATCACGATTTATTTCCCCGTTTGCGTGACATTTATCGCAACTTTACGGAGAACGATGCCGCACGGGTGAAGGATATAGAACTTGTGACCAATCATGATGTAAAAGCAGTGGAGTATTTCATCAAAGAAGAATTCGACAAAATCGGCGGGCTGGAAGCTTATAAGGAATTCATCCATTTCGGTCTGACCTCGCAAGATATTAACAACACCTCCGTACCTCTTTCCATCAAAGAAGCGTTGGACGGATGTCTTTATCCGCAATTGGAAGAGCTGATCGCTCAACTGCGGACGTATGCCGAGGAATGGAGCGAGGTGCCGATGCTGGCCAAGACACACGGACAACCGGCTTCTCCCACCCGTTTGGAAAAAGAAGTGATGGTATTCGTCTATCGTCTGGAACGCCAGTTGGCCATGCTCAAGGCTTGTCCGATTACGGCCAAGTTCGGCGGGGCCACCGGGAATTACAATGCCCATCATGTGGCTTATCCGTCTTACGACTGGAAGTCGTTCGGCGACCGGTTCGTGTCGGAGAAACTGGGATTGGAACGGGAACAGTTTACCACGCAAATCTCCAATTATGATAATCTGGGGGCGGTTTTCGATGCCATGAAGCGCATCAATACGATTCTGATCGATTTGGACCGCGACTTTTGGCAGTATGTCTCCATGGAATACTTCAAGCAGAAGATCAAAGCCGGCGAGGTGGGCTCCAGTGCCATGCCGCACAAGGTGAACCCGATCGATTTTGAAAATTCGGAAGGCAACTTGGGTATGGCCAATGCGATTTTGGCCCATTTGAGCATGAAGTTACCGGTGTCGCGTTTGCAGCGCGACCTGACGGATTCCACGGTCTTGCGCAATGTCGGCGTACCGATGGGGCACATGGTGATTGCCATCCAGAGTACCCTGAAAGGATTGCGTAAATTGTTGCTGCACCGCGAGGCTATCGATGCCGACCTGGACAACTGCTGGGCTGTAGTGGCTGAGGCCATACAGACGATCCTGCGCCGTGAGGCCTATCCGCATCCCTACGAAGCTTTGAAAGCCCTGACGCGCACGAATCATGCGATCACCCGCGAGGCCATCAGGGACTTTATAGAAGGATTAGACGTGAGCGAGAAGGTGAAAGAGGAACTTCGCGCCATTACGCCTCATTCTTATACAGGAATTTAACGTGTAAAGAAGAAGATCGGGATGGCCCGCGAGGGCGAACATGGTCTTCCGGTTTAAATTTATCATATATATAAAAAGAAGAACGAATATGGAAAACGAAAAATGGCAGGAGATTTTTGCTCCCGAAAGTGGTGCAGAAAATGACCGTGAGGGTCATAAGCCATTCAGTAACAGTGAGAACAGTAGCAATGGTGTGAGCCGGGTCGGACGCGAAGGTCGTCCCATGCGTCAGCGGATTCAGCGGGTTGAACGGGCTTATACGGCCAATGGGGCCGACGGTACGCAAGAAGGCCGTCCTTATCGCCCTGCTTACAACCGTGAAGAGCGCAACTTTGGCGGCGACCATGCTCCCCGCAGTTATCAGCCCCGTCAGGATTACAACCGCGAGGGAGGATACAATCGCGGGTATGGCAATCGTGAAAACAGTTATGGTCGCGAAGGCGGATATTCCCGCGGAGAAAACGGCTATAACCGCGAAGGCGGCTACCGCAGCAATAACGGCGGATATCGCCGTGAAAGCATTTATAACCGCAATACCGGTTATAATCGTGAAGGTAATTACGGCAATCGCGACAACAATTACGGAAGTAGCCGTGAAGGCGGTTACAATCGCGAAGGCGGGTACCGTCGCGAGGGTAACTACACTCCGCGCGAAAATAACTATGGCAGTCGCGAAGGCGGATATGGCAATCGCGAAGGTGGGTATCGCAGCAATAACAACGGCTATCGCCGTCCTCAGCCGGGCGGTTACGGAAACAACCGTTTCGGTGGACAGCGTCCGCAGCGACGTTCAGGCAACTACGACCCCAATGCCAAGTACAGCATGAAGAAACAGATTGAGTACAAAGAGCTGAATGTAGATCCCGATGCTCCGATCCGTTTGAACAAGTTTTTGGCCAATGCCGGGGTTTGTTCCCGTCGCGAAGCCGATGATTTCATCACGGCCGGTGTGATTACGGTCAACGGCGAAGTCGTGACCGAGCTGGGTACGAAAGTGAAGCGCACCGATGAGGTGAAGTTCCATGACCAGCCCGTAAGTATCGAACGGAAGGTGTACCTGCTCCTGAACAAACCCAAGGATTATGTGACGACCAGCGACGATCCCCAGAACCGTAAGACGGTGATGGAGCTGGTGAAGAATGCCTGTCGCGAGCATATCTATCCGGTGGGCCGTCTCGACCGTAACACCACGGGAGTGCTGCTCTTCACGAACGATGGCGATTTGGCTTCCAAATTGACCCATCCGAAGTTCCTCAAGAAGAAGATTTATCACGTTTGTCTGGACAAGAACGTGACGGCTGCCGACATGCGTCAGATTGCCGAAGGCATTACGTTGGAAGACGGCGATATCCGTGCCGACGCCATCGAGTATGCCAGCCCGACCGATAAGAAGCAAGTCGGCATAGAGATCCATTCCGGCAAGAACCGCATCGTGCGCCGCATTTTCGAAGCGTTGGGCTATCGTGTGTTGAGGCTCGACCGTGTGCTGTTTGCCGGCCTGACCAAGAAGACTGTGCGCCGCGGCGACTGGCGTATCCTGACGGAACAGGAAGTCAATATGCTGCGTATGGGCGCATTTGAATGATAATACTAAAAAGAATAAAGCATAATGGAAACTATTCGTAGGACAAAGATTGCAGACGTGTTGAAGCGTGAGGACTACGGTTCGACGGTCAATGTGAAAGGATGGGTCAGAACGCGACGGGGCAGTAAGGCTGTCCATTTCATTGCGCTGAACGACGGATCGACGATCAATAACGTGCAGATTGTGGCAGATGCGGATAAGTTTGACGACGAATTGATCAAACTGCTCACCACCGGAGCCTGTCTGAGCGTGACGGGCGAGCTGGTGCAGAGCGTCGGTTCGGGACAGGCCGTGGAGATCCGGGCCCGGCAGATCGACGTGTTGGGCACCTGCGGTTCCGATTATCCGATGCAGAAGAAAGGGCAGAGTATGGAATATATGCGTACCCATGCCCACATGCGTTTGCGTACCAATACGTTCGGGGCCGTTTTCCGCATCCGTCACCACATGGCTATGGCTATCCACCATTATTTCCATGAACATGGCTTCTTTTACTTCCATACGCCGATCATTACGGCGAGCGATTGCGAGGGAGCCGGCCAGATGTTCCAGGTGACGACCAAGAACCTTTACGACCTGAAAAAAGATGCCGACGGAAAGATAGACTATTCCGACGACTTCTTCGGCAAAACCACTTCGTTGACCGTTTCAGGACAGTTGGAAGGCGAGTTGGGAGCCACAGCTTTAGGCGCTATTTATACGTTCGGTCCCACGTTCCGCGCTGAAAATTCCAACACTCCGCGTCATTTGGCCGAGTTCTGGATGATCGAGCCGGAAGTGGCTTTCAACGACATTCAAGACAATATGGACCTGGCCGAAGACTTCATCAAGTATTGTGTACGCTGGGCATTGGAACATTGTCAGGACGACCTGGCTTTCCTGAACAAGATGATCGACAAGACGTTGTTGGAACGTCTGAACTTCGTCGTGGAGAACGATTTCGTGCGCCTGCCTTATACCAAGGGCATCGAGATTCTGGAAGAGGCCGTGAAGAACGGACGTAAATTCGAGTTTCCGGTATATTGGGGTGCCGATCTGGCCAGCGAATACGAACGCTATTTGGTGGAAGAGTATTTCAAGTGTCCGGTGATCCTTACCGATTATCCCAAGGAAATCAAGGCCTTCTATATGAAGATGAACGACGACGGCAAGACCGTACGCGCCATGGATGTGCTGTTCCCGCAGATCGGTGAAATCATCGGCGGTTCCGAGCGCGAGGAGAATTACGACAAGCTGATGGCCCGTATCAAGGAGCTGGATATCCCGATGAAAGATATGTTGTGGTATCTCGACACCCGGCGTTTCGGCACTTGCCCTCACAGCGGTTTCGGGCTCGGCTTCGAGCGTCTGATTCTGTTCGTTACGGGCATGCAGAACATCCGCGATGTCATTCCGTTCCCCCGCACGCCGAAGAATGCGGAATTTTAAATGCGACGGCAGCAGCCCGTTGCCATGTCGACTGTTTACGAGAGGGTGTGTCATAATTCAAATTTTGAGATTGACAACTTATAATCTGTAAGTATCCTCCGTTGAACTAAGCAAAAACAACCTTATAAAGCTCTCCACGAAGCTCTATATGGTTGTTTTTATTGAATGAAGTTTCTGATTATTACTTTTTCAAAGTGCTTTTTGAATTATGACACACCCTCTTTTTTTATAACAATGCGGGACGTAGGCTATCGCTCTACAAAGTTTCTGCGCACAGACTGAAATCGTTCTGCGGAGAAAAAAATATTTTTGTGCGGAGAGAAATTTTTCAATCTGCGGAGATTGAGAAGTCGCCTTACGGAATCGGCTTTTCGGAGAGGGCCCGCACGTTCCCCCCTGTCCCGGATAGTGTTTTGTAAATAAGGAATTTCAGATAAAAAATCCCTTTTGAATTTGGATAATCGGAGTTTATTCGTATCTTTACGTCATGTTATTCCGATATCGGACGGTGAAATTCTTACAGAATCCAGATACGTGAACCTTGGTGGAGGAGCGTGGTTTATTCATTTTCTTGTCGGGTACCTTAAAAATATAGCCTTACGTATATCATTAGAGAAGCGACAACGCGCGATTGCGAATTGATACATTCGCTGGCCGAGGAGGTATTTCCGGCTACGTATCAGAGCATTCTGACTCCGGATCAAATCGAGTATATGATGCACTGGATGTATGATGTGGAGAGTCTGCAACGGCAGATGACCGAGGATGGTCATGTTTATTTTATAGCCCATGCCAATCTGACACCGGCGGGCTATGTCTCAGTGCGCCCGGACGGGGCCGACGTTTTCCACTTGGAAAAGATTTATGTATTGCCCAAATTCCAGCAGGCTCATTGCGGAAACGCCTTGTTTTGTCATGCCCTGTCTTATGTCAAGACACGCTGTCCCGGGGTCCGGGCGTTGGAGCTGAACGTGAACCGTAACAATCCCGCTTTATCTTTTTACTTCCGCATGGGGATGCACATCGATCGGGAAGTCGATGCCTATATCGGTAACGGGTTCTATATGAACGACTACATCATGAGGATGGAACTTTGATGCCGGAAATAAAAAAACGTCCGGTTTGTTGGTCGTTTGATAAAAAAGTAGTATTTTTGCACGCCGATTATTATCATAAAGACGGTAACCGTCTTAGAACCTGCGTGTTAATAGCTC
>JAJPYK010000220.1:0-319 GCA_021205005.1 Paraprevotella sp.
GTTGAAGGTTGCGATCCTGTTCGGAGGAATACCCGTTTGCGGGAGATGAGGCGACAGCACGCATGTCGGCAGGTTTGCAAATCGTTCTCCTGAGATTGAAAAATCATTCTCAGGAGATTGAAAAATCGTTCGGCGCAGATTGCACAACCGTTATCCTATATCTATCCGTACATAGCCTTTACACGAGACGCAAAAGGAAATCCGTACCTGCGAAGACCACGCGGACTTTGAATTGCACTGACGCCCAACGTATGATTTCATCATGGAATTGTCACGTTTCGGAGCAATGGCCGAAGAACTCATACAACCTAATCACGAT
>JAJPYK010000220.1:329-5743 GCA_021205005.1 Paraprevotella sp.
TTTTCCATAATGCCCACTGAGAAAGATCAATACGCCCCAACAGTCCGCACTGAATTTAGAAAACTTAACGCGCACTGACGTTTTTTGGCATGCGCTTTGTATGGTTATTCCAATAATATAGCTAAATTTGCCCCTGAACTCACTAATCATATTAAGAATAACCGCATGAACAATCTATTTTCACCCAAAATATCAGAAGTACTCAACTACAGCAAAGAGGAGGCCCTGAGACTGCACAACCATTGTGTGGCTCCGGAACACCTGCTGCTCGGACTGATCCGGGACGGCGAGGGCAAGGCCATTCAAATCCTGCGGTTGCTCGATTTGGACTTCAATGCGGTAAAATGGAGTGCGGAACAATCGGTCAGGACCAACCTGCCGGAAGATCCGGATGCCGAGGACGAAGAAGTGGTCTTGAGCGAAAAGGCCACCAAAATCATGAGGCTCTGTCTGCTCGAAGCCCGCATGCTCAAAGCGGAAGTAGCCGACACGGAACACATTTTATTAGCCATTATGAAGGAAAAAGACAATAACGCATGTCGGATCTTGGAAGAGAACCACATCGAATACAGAGATATATTGAACCTGCTCACGCAGAAGACCGAGAAATCGGACATACAGTCCGGCTTCGGCGGTTTCCCTGATGAAGAAGAGGACGAAGAATACTACAACAAGCCGCCGCAAGGCAGCAATACGGGCAACGAAACCGGCAACGCGTCGGCACAGACCTTGCAGGCCCAACGGAAATCGGCCAACAACACGCCGGTATTGGACAACTTCGGTACGGACCTGACCCGTGCCGCCCAGGAGGGAGTGCTCGATCCGGTCGTAGGACGGGAGAAGGAAATCGAACGGGTGTCACAGATCCTGAGCCGACGGAAGAAGAACAATCCGATCCTGATCGGAGAACCCGGCGTAGGCAAGTCGGCCATCGTCGAAGGACAGGCCCTGCGCATCGTGCAGAAAAAAGTGTCGCGCACGCTGTTCGACAAACGTGTGATCGCCTTGGATATGGCTGCCGTCGTAGCCGGCACGAAATACCGCGGACAGTTTGAAGAGCGTATCCGCAGCATCCTCACGGAATTGCAGAAGAATCCGGATGTCATTCTTTTCATCGACGAGATACACACCATCATCGGAGCCGGGTCCGCCCCGGGCAGCATGGACGCCGCCAACATGCTCAAGCCGGCCCTGGCACGCGGCGAAATACAATGTATCGGCGCCACGACCACGGACGAGTTCCGCAAAAGCATTGAAAAGGACGGAGCGTTGGAACGTCGGTTCCAGAAAGTAATGGTGGAACCCACGACCGCAGAAGAGACCGTACAGATCCTGGAAAATATCAAGGACCGTTACGAGGACCATCATAACGTGCGCTACACTCCCGAAGCCATCCGGGCTTGCGTACGTCTGACGGAACGCTACGTGTCGGATCGCTGCTTCCCGGACAAGGCCATCGATGCGATGGACGAGGCCGGAGCGCGTATCCACATCACCCATACCCCGGTGTCGAAAGAAATGGAGGAGCAGGAAAAACGCATAGAGACCGTACACGCGCAGAAGAACGAAGCCGTCAAGAACCAGAATTTCGAATTGGCGGCCGATTATCGCGATCAGGAAGCCAACTTGCAGGAAGAGCTCAACCGCATGAAAACCGTATGGGAAGAGAAGCTCAGCCGCGAAAGAGTGACCGTGGACGAAGACCAGATTGCCGACGTCGTATTCATGATGACGGGCATCCCCGTACAGCGCATCGGACAGGACGAAAGCCATAAGTTGAAAGACATGGCCAAGACCCTCAAGGAGGAAATCATCGGTCAGGACGAAGCCATCGACAAGCTGGTACGCTCCATCCAACGTGGACGCGTGGGTCTGAAAGATCCGAACAAACCCATCGGGGCGTTCATGTTCCTCGGCCCCACCGGAGTGGGCAAGACTTATCTGGCCAAGAAACTGGCCGAATATATGTTCGGAAGCTCAGACGCGCTCATCCGCATTGACATGAGCGAATACATGGAGAAGCATACCGTAAGCCGTATGGTCGGTGCGCCTCCGGGATATGTAGGACACGAAGAAGGCGGCCAACTGACGGAGAAAGTACGCCGCAGGCCTTACTCCATCCTCTTGCTCGATGAATTGGAAAAGGCGCACAGCGATGTCTTCAACATCCTGCTTCAGGTCATGGACGAGGGACGGCTGACCGACAGCAACGGCACTACCGTAGATTTTAAAAACACCGTCATTATCATGACGTCGAACTGCGGGACGCGCCAGTTGAAAGAGTTTGCCCACGGCATAGGCTTCAGCAAGCCCGAAACCGTAGCCGGCGACAGACCATACGGACGGGATGTGATCCAAAAAGCCCTGCACAAGCAATTCGCACCGGAATTCCTGAACCGTCTGGACGACATCATCAACTTCGACCAACTGGATCTGCCGGCCATCAAGCGTATCGTAGATATCGAACTTAGCCCGATAGCCAAACGCATCAAGGAAATGGGCTATACGCTGGACGTGGAAGAGGATGCCAAGGAAATCCTGGCTCACAAGGGATATGACATCCAATACGGCGCACGTCCGCTGAAACGCGCCTTGCAGACTTATCTGGAGGATGCCGTTTGCGAACTCGTCATCAACGACGAAATCCGCGAAGGCGAGACCCTGACCGTACATGCCGACGACAAAAACGAAAAACTGGTCGTGACACACGGCTAAAAACACAGGAGTAAATAAATATATGTTAAAGTGCCAGTCGGGGTTTCCGTCTGGCACTTTTTTTGTTTTTATTTCAGCGTCTTCCATAAGACAAAAAGAACAGACAAAATCACAAAGAAATAAAAATACGACGATCATGCAGAAAGGTAACATTGGGGTTACGACAGAGAACATTTTCCCCGTCATCAAAAAGTTCTTGTATAGCGATCACGAGATATTTATTCGCGAAATCGTATCGAATGCCGTAGATGCCACACAAAAACTGAAAACTTTGGCCAACAAAGGCGATTTCAAGGGCGAAACAGGTGAACTGAAGGTCTACGTAAACGTGGATAAAGAGAACGGCACCATCCCCGTCAGCGACCACGGATTAGGTATGACTGAAGAGGAGATCGATAAGTATATCAACCAGATCGCATTCTCCGGAGCTAACGATTTCCTGGACAAATATAAGGAAGACGCCAATGCCATCATCGGACATTTCGGTCTGGGATTCTACTCGGCATTCATGGTCAGCCGTAAAGTGGAAATCGTCACAAAAAGCTATAAAGAAGATGCGAAGGCCGTGAAATGGACATGCGACGGTAGCCCTTCTTACGAAATAGAAGCAACGGAGAAAGCTGAACGCGGTACGGACATCATCATGTACATCGATGACGACTGCAAGGAGTTTCTGGAGAAAAACAAGATCGAGGAATTACTGAACAAATACTGTCATTTCCTGCCGGTACCCGTCATATTCGGTAAAAAGACGGAATGGAAAGACGGCAAACAGGTGGAAACCGACGAGGATCATGTCATCAACTACACCACACCGATATGGACCAAGAAACCGTCGGAACTGACGGATGAGGACTATAAGAAGTTCTATCGCGAACTCTATCCGATGAGCGATGAACCGTTGTTCTGGATTCATCTGAACGTAGATTATCCGTTTAACCTGACCGGCGTACTCTACTTCCCGAAAATCAAGAGCAACATCGAGTTGCAACGCAACAAGATACAATTGTATTGCAATCAGGTATACGTGACCGACAGTGTGGAGGGCATCGTTCCGGACTTCCTTACTCTGCTTCACGGTGTAATCGACTCACCGGACATCCCGTTGAACGTAAGCCGCAGTTATCTGCAAAGCGACAGCAATGTGAAGAAGATCTCCAGCTATATCACCAAAAAGGTGAGCGACCGTCTGCAAAGCTTATTCAAGACCGACCGCAAGGAATTCGAACAGAAGTGGGACGACATCAAGATCTTTATCAACTACGGCATGCTGACTCAGGATGACTTCTATGACAAGGCCAAGAACTTCACCCTCTTCAAGGATTGTGAAGGAAAGTACTTCACTTTCGAAGAGTATCAGAAGCTCATCAAGGACAATCAAACAGATAAGGAAGGCAATCTGATCTACTTGTACGCTCAAAACAAGGAGGCCCAATATACCTATATCGAAGCGGCCAAGAACAAGGGATACAACGTCCTGTTGCTCGACGGTCAATTGGATACCCCGATCGTGGCTATGTTGGAACGTAAATTTGAGAAGAGCCGTTTCACACGGGTGGACTCTGACATTATCGACCGCCTCATCGTAAAAGAGGAGGCCCAGAAGACCGAAGAGAATGCGGAACAGAATGCCAATCTGTCGGCAGTATTCGATCATCAGATGCCTAAATTGGACAAGATGGAATTCCATATAGAAGCACAACCGATGGGCGAAAACGGAATGCCGGTCATGATTACGCAAAGCGAATACATGCGGCGTATGAAGGATATGGCGCACATCCAGCCGGGTATGTCGTTCTATGGGGAAATGCCGGACATGTACAGCTTGGTACTGAATACGGATCATAAATTGGTCAAGGAGATCGTAGCCGACTGCGAAAACGTTACCGGTGCGAAACTCAAACCTATAGAAGATGAGATCAGAGGCTTGCATGCGCGTGAGGCCGTGCTCCGCCAGCAACAGGAGGGGAATAAAGCCGAGGAAATCGATCAGGCCCAGAAAGACGAACTGAAAAAATGCCAGGACGACCTCAACGCAGAGGAACAAAAGAAAAACGATGTGTTGGCCGAATATGGCAAAGGCAATAAGAAAGTGCACCAGCTCATTGACTTGGCGTTGTTACAGAACGGTATGTTGAAAGGAGAAGCCCTGAGCAACTTCGTTAAACGCAGCATTGACTTGATACAATAATCATACAGAGGCGCAAGCCTTGAGAGAAGTCAGGAGAGGACTTGTTTCCGGAGTGAAACAAGTCCTCTTATTATTATCATACGACCGGAGAGTACTTGGAAAACCGGAATATATAGCTTGATAGGGAATTCCATATCCGCCATATCAGTACACCTACCCACGTTTTTAATATTATTCCTTAAGAAAAGCGAGAAAATATTTGGTCGTTTCCCTAAAAGGTTATACCTTTGCAAACGAAATCAAAACAAGGAGGCTCCTTAGCTCAACTGAATAGAGCATCTGACTACGGATCAGAAGGTTATAGGTTTGAATCCTATAGGAGTCACATTAAAAATCCTCTTTACGACAGCATTGTCTTGAGAGGATTTTTATTTTTTTATAGGCTGTAACGGTTTGAAAACGACACATATCGATGGCCCATTTCCGGAAAGGGAAGAGAGTTTCGCTTTGTGTTTCCTTAAGGAGAACAGAAAATCCAATCCCCTTCCGCTGCCGGCCGGTTTGGCAT
>JAJPYK010000199.1 GCA_021205005.1 Paraprevotella sp.
GCCTGACACCGAGCGAATATCGGGAACAGCTAAATCCGGAAAAATCTCCGGGCAAAGGATCATTGCCCAATAGTTAAAACCACACCTAGTAGGATTTTACCCCTATTTTGAATGTATTCCGCCCCTACTGTCTCCATTAATCCCTCTATTTTTGCATAAGTTTATATAATAAAAAATGAGTTTAGCATCGGACTGCATCTATGTAAAATAAATTAAGAAAAGAAACCTAATTACAATTAATCCTTATATTCAACTTTTGAGACCATGAAATATCTGTCCCAACTCTCAAAAATCGTCTGTGGCATTATGCTGATGACTGGAACTGCGAACTTAGTAACCAGTTGTCAGGACGACATTCCGGCTGGAAGTTACTACACATTTACCGGTGAAATGATGAGCGATTACTTAAATAACCATGAAGACTTCAGCCTGTTCAAACGCATTGTGGAACGGGCAGGAGAAATGGACTATTTGGGAAGCCGTGGCTCACGCACTTTCTTGCCGGCCACCAATGCCGGTGTGGAAGCTTTTCTGAAAGAAAAAGGCTATGCTTCGGTAGAAGACATTCCGGCATCCTATTGCGATACACTGGTCAAATCCTGTGTCATAGACCGCATGATGTTTACTTATGACTTGCCGGAGACACAACAGGACAACAACGGTCTCAACCTTCCGCTTATTTTTGAAACGACCGGCGACACCGTAGATGCCAACAACATCGCGTTGACTGTCGTCAATCGTCGGGCAGCCATCATCAACGAACTGAAAGACGATTCTGTGGAAAACGGCGTGGTACATCCTGTGGATCATGTGCTCATCCCCAACACCAGCTTAGGTTCCACCTTATTGGATCAGAATTATAAAGAATTTCAAATCTATTATGAAGCGCTTCGTCGCACGGGACTGATCGACTCTTTGTACCGTTATCGCGATGACGATTATGAAGAATGGAAAGATAATTATTCAGAGTACAGCCAAAGCATGCTAATCGGAAACGAATGGTACGTGGGCAAGCGTCCGGACCATCGGTATGAAGGCTTCACGTTACTGATTGTCCCCGATAACGTCCTTTACGAGAAATACGGCGACCGTTTCAAGGAAAGCATGACCATGGACGAGAAGATCGATGCACTGTATGACTTGGCCGCAGAAAAATACGACGACAATACTGCCGCCAGCATCTTCGGACTGGACAAGATCAGTCCGACAGAAGGAAAGACTTATAAAGAGCTTTATTGGAACAAATCGTCCTTAACGAGCCGATACAACCCGTTGAACATGTTCCTTTCCTATCATATCATCGATCGTTTGTTCAGCAGTACGGCTAAATTGATCAATACCTATTGTATCAATACAAGTTATGCAGATCCGACGGAATGGATCAGCACGATGCTTGATTACTCCACCATCAAATTGGAAAAGGTATATCAACCGGTAGACGCGGCCGTAGAATATCCTTCGGATTTTTACGTTAACCATACGCAAGCGTCTCAATACAATGACGGACAACGGATTCGCGGCGCACATCTGACCACGCCGAAAGAAGATAACTTCTCGTTAAACGTAGCTTACTACTATCTGGACGATGTGGTGGCCTACGACGATGATATGCGGAACAATGTCATGAATACCAGAATGCGTATAGAGTTCCATACCTTGTGGCCTGAGCTGACCAACAACAACATCCGCCTTTGCGGTAATCCGTTGCAACCTTATGACGCAGCGGGCGACAACAGCGAAGAGGGTACCGAAGGAGGAGGATATAACTACTATCTGCCGCCCGGCTACCTGAAGAACGTGACATTCAGCGACAACACCATCTTCTTCATAGAACGTCCCATGGTATACTGGTCAAGCCATCAGGGAGACTACAATGCCATATTAGGTACGAGTTACGACGTAACGTTCCGTTTGCCCAATGTGCCTCCCGGCAGTTATGAACTGCGTTTAGGTTATTGCGCTTTGGCAGACCGTGGTATCGGACAAGTATATGTAGACGGCGTCCCGCAAGGACTTCCGCTTGACATGCGCGACAAAGCCGACAGCCCCAAAATCGGAGGCATATACAACGGATGGAATGGCGTAAGATGTAAAGATGATGCGTCCTCCGGCGTATTCACCAAAGAAGAATTGGAAGACAATGCCCGAATCATGAAAAATAACGGGTATTACAGCGGCCCGAAGAGCACGTTCTACTTCTCCGGAACCACGCCGGTAACGAGTGCAGCCTATGACCCGTCCAGATGCATCATCGACTATAATCAGAACGACTTGTTACGAAGAAAGATCAGCCAAGTAGACGTACAGGCCAATCAACATCATAGCATACGTATACGCTCCGTGATGTCCAACGCAACCAGCGGATGCTTCTCATTAGATTATATGGAGCTCGTCCCCATTAGCATCTGCGGCCCCGGCGGTATTGGAGAAGACTTGTATTAATATATACATCGGTATATTACCATCTTAGTGCGGCCCATTTTCTTTTCGGCTTGTTCTTGAATGAACCGGAAAGAAAATGGGCCGCTTCTTATATGAATATTAAGGAAACTACCTTTTATCGGTCCTGCGATCTATTCCGGCCGCAAGTAAGATAGTTTCCTTTTTCATGCCAATATCTTCACATTTTACTTGTTTGAATCGGCTAAAATTGTTTCCTTTGCAAACAAAACCTATTCAATATATGAAAATCAATAGATCTTACCTAATTTCATTCTTATTTGCGGGTGGTCTCACTTACCCGACATTTGCACAGACTTACAGTTCCAGCAGTAACCTGACAGCCCAACCTGCGGCCGATCACATCGTACCGTTCAAACTTTCGGAACAGGGCGTCACACGTCAGGTGGAATGGGGAGCCGACGAGGCCTGGATAAGCGAACAGAACTTGCGCCGCTGCGTGGCGTTCATGGGAAAAGACAATGTGTCCGTTGTCCGTGTGTCTTTCCAACCCACTCATGCCCTGGTGGACGGAGACTTGCAGCAGGAACAAAAAGACACGATCAACGAACGCATCCGTCTGTTAGGCTTCTGCAGTCCGGACGTCAAGCTGGAACTGAACTGCGACCATCCGTCCGTAGACGCCTGGTATAAAGGCAACGCCGAACGATGGGCACAACTCATGGACGTCACCGCACGGTATTTCCAGGAAGCCGGTTACCAAATCGCATCCATCGCCCCATTCAACGAACCGGACTACACACAGACCGGACAAGGCACACTGAACGATTTCTATAATATCGCCGGCGAACTGCGCAAAAACACGCGCTTCGACAATGTACGCATCTGCGGAGGCAACACGCTGAACTGCGACCAGGCTTTGCCCTGGTATAACTCGCTTAAGGACAGACTGGACGAAGGGAATACCCACCAGTTGGCCGGAAGCTTCGACAACTTTGCCAAGTTTTACACCACAGTACGCAATGAGGGCAAACATGCCACGGCTGACGAGATGCACAATGTAATGGAAGCCATGGTGGGCATGGAATACGGTTTGCAAACGGGAATATGGTGGGGACCGGCGGAATACGCCCGCGGAGAGTTCTGTAAAGCCAGTCACGGCGAACGTCTGGCTTATGCCGAAGATCGTCCCAACTGGACGGCAGCCTCGGTCTATCGTGCCCCCGACGGAAAGATACAAGCCTTCGGCGGTACGTCTGAGCGGCAGGCCGTCACCACCTCTTACCGCTTCCTCTCGAAAGAACGCGACGTATTTTTCAACGGATACGGACCGCAACGGGAGTTCGTTATGGAACTGCCCGGAGGCACCGGTTATCAAACAGGACAAACCAACGCCGAACAAGTCGTAAACATCACGTGGGGCGATGATGTACAACCGGTAGTGGACGGTACTTATCTTCTGATCAACAAATACAATAAAAAACTATTAGACGTAAGCAACAACAATCCGACTACCACGACCTACACGGCCAATAAAAAGACACAACAGTGGCAAGTGAATCCCGTGGACTCACGCATCGGAGGCGACTTCAGCTACTTCCAGATCCTTTCTGCCAACAATGCACAAACGCTGGATGTGCTCAACTGGTCATTGGAAGACAAAGCCGAGGTCATCCTGTATCAGAACGATAAAAGCGCCAACCAGCAATGGTATCTCGAATACGCCGGCGACGGATGGTTCCGCATCCGACACCGCAACAGCTCTCTCTGCCTCAGTACACAAGGGGAAAGCGTCGTACAAAGCGAACTGGACAGCACAGACGATACCGAGCTGTGGCGATTCGTTCCTACCAACGTAAGACCGAGAGTAAGAAACATCGACGCTCCTACGGGAGTGCAGATCTCTCCCCGCGCCTCTTCCATACTTCTGACCTGGAACCCGACCAGTGCCACGGAACCGACTTATACCATCCTGCGCTCCGAGTCTGCCGACGGCGAATATGACATCATCGCCCGCAACGTGGCAGACACAGCCTTCGTAGACAATAAGGTGCAGGCCGGACAGACTTATTATTATACCGTCAAGACGGTAGACGCTTCGGTCAACACCTCTCCGGCTTCCACCGTGGTCAGTAGCGCGGCGACAGGCGAGGACGACCTGATAGCCAGTTATGAATTCGAAGAGAACGTCCGCGATACGACACTCAACCTCAATCATGGCGCAACGGCTACGAACCTCTCTTATACGGAAGGAAAATCGGGCGCACATGCATTGGAACTGAATGGCAGTACCGACTACGTCCAGTTGCCCACTCAGGTAGCGGACCAGACCTCCATGACCATCGCCGCTTGGATATATTGGAAAGGCGGAGACAGTTGGCAGCGCATCTTCGACTTCGGGAACGGAGAAGACGAATATATGTTCCTCACGCCTCGCTCCGATGCCTCCAAAGTACGTTTTGCCATCAAGAGCAACGGAACCGAAGAACAACTTGACGGCGAATCCCTCACCACCCAACGTAACAAATGGATTCATCTGGCCATCACTTTAGACGAGAACGGCATCACACTCTATCAAAACGGAGAGGCCGTAGCTTCCTCCACGTCCATCACCACCCGTCCGTCCGACTTTCATCCCGTCTTGAATTACATAGGCCGCAGCCAGTTCACTGACGATCCCTTGTTCAACGGTTACATAGATGATTTCCGGATTTACAACTACGCTTTGAGTCCAGATGAAATCAAGGCGATGGCAGACCAGACAGATGGCGTCGGCTCAACTGCAATCGATGCCCACCTGACGTTCGACGTAGCCCCGCTTCCGGCAGACTTCACCTTGGAGGCACATTACTCATATCCCCAAGGTCCGGAAAAAGTGGAATTCCGCCTCTACGACTTACAAGGCAACCTGCTGTCCGCCTCTACAGGTACGAACGGAGCCACGACTTCTATCCGCGTTGCCGGATTGGCTAATGGCCTGTACATCCTGAAAGCCCAATGCGGCTCTCATTCCGAAAGTAAGAAGATTACGGTCCGGCATGAATAGGTCCGCCCTCCTCCCTTATCCCGTCTTATGAAAATAAGTCTTAGATAAGGATGGAGGTGTCATCCCAAGCCACCTGATGATCCGTAAAACGAAGCATAAAAAAATCTCCTGAGATTGATTTTTCATTCTCAGGAGATTGATTCATTTTTCTCCGCAGATCGATATTCCGCAGTACTACGTTCCCGTCGGCCGGATCGGACCGGAAAGAAAAATAAAAACGGCCATAAAAAAGAGGGTGTGTCATAATTCAAATTTCGAGATTGACAACTTATAATCTGTAAGTATC
>JAJPYK010000196.1 GCA_021205005.1 Paraprevotella sp.
TACCTATACCGATATTGAAAATAAATTTAATATCCCTATTGTCGACCCGGAAGCCGCCACTGCCAATGGCTTCCTTATAGCTTATCCCAAGTTGTTGGGAAAGATGTGTAAGAATCTGGTGAAGACCTGTGAAACTTCGTATGATAACGGGGTGACGTCGACTACGAATATCTATGATTACGAACTGGATAAGGATGGTTATGTTACTAAAGTGACGGAAAGCCATACTGACAGTGAAACTCAATACTTTTACAGTTACGTCTGGGAATGAAAGATGGGGTGTGATGAGTAGGACTTAAGTGTAATTTAATTCTGAGCGATATGAAAGAATTGTTTTCCAGAGGCAGAGGAATATGCGGTACGTGCGGGATCGGCATGGGGTTGGTCTTATGGGCCTTCTTATGCTGTTCGTGCAGTGTGGGACGGCTGTTTCATGACGAGACCGTCAGGTGCGAGGCCATGGTGTTGATGAACGATAGTACGAAATATGTGGGTAAGACCCTTTTGCCTCATGCGTTCAAATCCTCGCTCCGGTTTGTCACTGCGGATGGAAAACGCATAAAATTGAAGTCTGATCGTGTGGCTCGTCTGGTCTTCAGGCAGGACAGCGGTTTGGTGGGCATGTTCATATATGCCCCTTATGTCAGCCGTGCGGGACAAAGACCAGGCCGGGACGTGGATGAATTGTGTGGGCAGCGGTCCTCACTTGAGGATTGCTTTCGCGGGCAGCCGGTGGACAGTGGACCGTAAGGGTGATCTTTCGGTGATGAGTTTTGCCGACGGCGAGGTCTACATCGTTGCGGTGAAGAACGGGGAGAAGGGTAAGTACATTTCCGCTTTGGGTTATAGCAAGCGGACGTGCGTCAGAGCCTTGTGCAAATATCTGTCGGACGATGAGGTCTTGTGCCGGAAATTGGAGGAGGGCGAGATAGATCCGTTCGATTTTCAGGAGATCTGCCGTCAATACACTCCGGACCGGTCGGCGGGCGGAGACGTATATCAAGTGAACCTCGGTACGCCTTTACGCGAAACCGGGGGAGTAGGGGAAGGAGGTAAGATATGAAAAAGTTCATTCTTTTGTGTGCCTTATGGTCGGTTCTTGGCCTGTCTTCCGTTTTACATGCCCAGCAAAACGCCTGGATGTCGTATGCGTTGTCCTTCGGATACGAGAATATGGGACATACCTATGAGCGTAACAGTTACTCGGTTGCGCTCGATCTGGAAACGCACGGCCGGCGCAAGATTTTCGGTAATTACCTTTTGGGCTATTCCTGGTATGAGGGGGCCAAAACCACGACTGTCAATTATGCGAACGGTCCTTCGCAAGAACGTTTGTCGGACTCGAAGATACAGTTGTTTTTCGGTGTCGGGCCGGGATTTGATTTGTTGAGTAATGAAGTGGACCGTTTTTACTTGTCGCTTTATGGAGGATATGCCATTGTGCGGTATGAGTATGATTATTACGAGGGGACGCTGCCGCAATCGTCGGATGAGGGCCACAACGGTTTCGGCGGGCTGGCTCGTCTGGGATATGAACATCAGTTCGGATCCTCTTTCACTTTGGGCGGCTACCTGCAAGTTTCCTACATCGGCAGCGAGTTCAATTGGGGCGTCGGTGTCCGGCTGGGTTACCGTTTCAGCGATTTCCATTGGAAAAACGCTCGGAAGGCAGAGTGAATGTCGGAAAAAAATCCCGGTCCGCGGGGAGCCGTATGAACATATAAAATAAGTACCAATGAAGAAAAATACGTTTTTATCCTTGTGTGCAGGACTGATTGCTTTGTTCTGCATAGAGGCTTGTTCGATCGTGACGACAGCGGTGGATATCAAGCGCGAAGTCCAGAAATTCCCGATGGAGGTGAAACTGACGGACGGCACACTGTTGGCCGGAACGGCCAAACTGCCTAATGCCAGAACCAAAAAAGTGACCTTGAAAGAAGAGGATTGGACAGAACATAAGGTTGCCTCGGCATACATCGACTATCTGACGGCATGGGACGAGAAGAACCCCGATGGGAGTTTTATGCTTGTTTACAAAAATAAGTCCTGGATGGTGCCGAAAGCGGTGGGGAAATATCTGGCTTTCTTCGCTCAAAGCGATGATTATTGGATTAACAAGAAGGGGGTGATGGTCCTGAAAGGCACTCGTATCATTTATTATGGCTTTCGTGCGGGAGAAGATGAAAGTAAATCTTTCTTTATCGAGGATGGATCTACCCGGTCGGCCCGGAAAACATTACTTGAGAATCTGTCCGATGACGAAGAACTCTGCAAGATGATCGAGAGCCAAGAAATCAAGCCCTTTGACTTAGATCGCATTTGCGAACTCTATAACCCGGAAAAGTAGCCTTGACGGCCTCTGAAATCAATCGAATACCCGGGGACGAGACACTTTTCTCGCGGTCCGGTATTTATTTTTGAGCAGAAATGAGTTTCGGTAGTGATTTTTTTGTAACTTTGATTCGGATATGAATTTAAATGATAAAATATGAAAGCCACTCCGCAAACCATTCAACAGATTGAACGTGCGCTCCGAAAGATTGCAGCCAAATATCCCCAGGGACGGGAAGATTTGTCACTGACGGACATCCATCTTCAGGTAAAGCCCGATTCGGGAGAATTGTTGGCTTTCAATTACGATGACGAAGAGCTCCCCCGTTGCGTAGTGGAGCAGTGGATGGATGAACAGGATGAGGACTTTTGTGAGAAAGTGGCTCCGATCTTGCGTCTGTGCATCCAAAACCAAAAGGAAACGTTGGAAACGCTTTCCATCTTGAAACCTTATTCTTTTGTCTTGGTGGACGAAGATAAGGAAACCGTATGCGATCTTTATCTGGTGGACGACGATACGGTGATACTGGACCATGAACTGCTGGAAGGATTGGAAGAGGAACTGGATGATTTCCTGAAGAAGCTTTTGGCCGAGTGACCGGAGCCGGCGTGGAGGGAAGATATGATACCGTAATGAGATAAGGAAATGTACTTATGCCACGGATAAAAGAGGGCTTCAAAGGAGGGCGGATCATCGTGCTGCCCGGATTCCTGGTGGATGAACTGAAGCGCGATCCTTTAGGGCGTGAGCTATACATTACGGACATCGGCTACTATCCGCATGCCACATATCATTATTGCGAACGTTCGGAGGAGGATTCGGAAGAGTTCGTGCTGATTTATTGCGTGGAAGGCGAAGGCTGGTTTGAGTTGGACGGACGACGATATGACGTACGTGCCAACCAGTTTTTCATCCTGCCCAAATATAAAGCGCATGTGTATGGCAGCAAGGCCGGAAATCCGTGGACCATTTATTGGATTCATTTCGACGGGGCCAAGGCGGCTTATTTCAGTATGGGCTTCGATAAGCCGCATGACATCTCTCCGGCGGAGCATTCTCGTATTCAGGAACGGTTGGGCTTGTTTGAAGAAATCTATTCGTCTGTCAGTTCAGGGTATGACAAAAACTATATGTTGTACGCCACGACAAGTCTTTTTCACTTTTTGGGTTCCATGAAATATCTCGGTGAATATCGTGAATGTCATGTTACGGAAGTGCAACGGAAGCAAGATGTGGTGCAGCGTGCCGTCCACTTCATGCAGGAGAATTTGAACAAGAAGCTCAGTTTGTCGGACATCGCTCGTGAAGTGAAACTTTCGCCTTCTTATTTCTCCAATGTTTTCGAAGGGCGTACGGGGACTCCTCCCTTGCGCTATTTGGGTTGTTTGCGTATGCAGGAGGCCTGCCGCTATTTGGATTTTACGGATTTGAAGATCAGTCAGATCAGTCCGCTGGTCGGTTATGAGGATTCGCTCTATTTTTCCCGTCAGTTTACGAAATATATGGGGATTTCACCTTCGGAATACAAGGCGAAGAAGAAGGGATGATGGGCTTCTCCGGGTAGGAGAAGATAAGGCTGACAGGGTGGGCGTACCCCGTACTGTTTTTAAGATAATGCGCTATCCTTCTGTATGTATCAATCAATCTTATCTGATTTTGCGTTAATTACATTAAAATTAAATAAGTGTAGTCCGTTCTGTATGCCCGAAGCCCGTTTAGGGTTTGTATATTTGCCCACATGAAAAGGTCTACAATTTGGATAGTCAGTGTCATTATCGGAGTTTCCTTCTTGGGACTCCTGTTATTGCAGATGCGCTATATCGAACAAATGGTGAAGATGCGGAAAGAGCAATTCGATGAATCCGTAGTCCGTAGTCTGAACCAGGCTTCCCGTAATCTGGAGCAAAACGAAACGTTTCGTTATTTGGAAAGTTTTACGAGGGACAACAAAAGTTCGGCCGCCGATTCTTTGCCGACGCTGCATTTGGACGGCATCGACAAAGGGGGAATGCCGGCCGGGGGAAAATTGTCTGCCCATAATAGAAGACAAGGGTATTCCGACTTTGAGTTGCATACGATCGTGAAGCATCCTTCCACCATGCCTAAAGTGCTGCGTGTGGATCGTAACAACACGATAGACGAAGCCACTAAGACCTATCAGGAGTATATCAAGAACGCTTATGTTTATCACAAGGGGCTGCTCGATGAGGTCATCTATACCATATTATATACGGCGAGCGAAAAGCCGTTGGAGGAGCGGGTCAATTTTAAATTGCTGGACCAGGATATCCGTAATGCGTTGGAGAACAACGGCATCAGCATACCTTATCATTTTACGGTGTCTACGGCTGACGGACGAGAGGTATATCGCTGTCCCGATTATGAGGAAAAAGGGCGGGATTATTCCTATTCTCAGGTATTGTTCCGCAATGACCCTTCGGGTAGGATCGGCGTTGTCCGTATTCATTTTCCCGACATGAATACTTATTTGTTGGGGACGGCACGTATGATGATTCCGGCTTTGGCTTTCACCATTATATTGTTTGTGACGTTCGTTTTCACCATCTACGTGATTTTCCGTCAGAAGAAGGTTACGGAAATGAAAAATGATTTCATTAACAATATGACCCATGAGTTCAAGACTCCGATCTCTTCCATTTCTTTGGCGGCTCAGATGTTGAGTGATCATTCGATAAAGAAGAGCGAGGCGATGTATGAAAACTTGGCCCGGGTGATCAACGATGAGACGAAGCGTCTGCGCTTCCAAGTGGAGAAAGTGTTGCAGATGTCGCTTTATGACCGCGATAACATCGCATTCAAACAAAAGGAGTTGGATGCCCATCAGTTGTTGGCCGGAGTGATCAAGACTTTCACGTTGAAAGTTTCGCAGAACGGAGGTAGTATCTCTTCGGATTTTCAGGCAGAACAGGCCGATATCGACGTGGATGAGATGCACTTTACGAATGTGATCTTTAATCTGATGGATAATGCCGTCAAATACAAACGCGACGATGTGGATCTCCACCTGACGCTGCGGACATGGAATACGGGCGACAAGATCAATATAGCGGTGGAGGATAAGGGCATTGGCCTACAGAAAGACGAGCTCAAACGGATCTTTGATAAATTCTATCGTGTGCATACGGGTAACAAACATGATGTTAAAGGCTTTGGCCTGGGTTTGGCTTACGTGAAGAAGATCGTGAGTCTGCAAAGCGGTTCCATACATGCCGAAAGCGAGTATGGACAGGGAACAAAATTTATAATCACATTACCAATAATAAAAAAATAAAAAACTATGGATGAGAAATTGCGTATATTGCTATGCGAGGACGATGAGAGTCTGGGCATGCTGTTGAGAGA
>JAJPYK010000087.1 GCA_021205005.1 Paraprevotella sp.
CGACGATAAACTATGAAAAAAGGTTGTGCCAACGTTTTGACACAACCTCTTTTCCTTTTCTGCTATGCTAATAACCTGGTTATTATGCTTCAGCTACAGTTTCGACAGAGACGATGCTTCTGTCCTGACGGCCTCTGTAAGAGCACTTCTTGAAAGTGACAATGCCGTCGACCAATGCGTAAAGCGTATGGTCCTTGCCCATACCTACGTTGGTACCCGGATAATGAACCGTGCCGCGCTGGCGAACGATGATGTTACCGGCTATGCACTTCTGTCCACCGAAAATCTTTACGCCTAATCTTTGTGATGCTGACTCACGGCCGTTCTTAGAACTACCAACACCTTTTTTATGTGCCATTTTCTTCTAACTTTTATGGATTAAGCAATAATTTGTTTAATGGTCAACTCGGTGAACTGCTGGCGATGGCCATTCAGTTTGCGATGACCTTTTCTTCTCTTTTTGTGGAACACCAACACTTTTTCGCCTTTTACCAGCGGAGATACGACTTCGCAAACTACTTTTGCGCCTTCTACCGTGGGTGCGCCGACAGTTACGTTGCCCGCGTTGTCGACCAACAATACTTTCCCAAATTCAACAGCCTGTTGAGCTTCGGCATTCTGGATGTGGTGTACAAACAGCTTTTTGCCTTCTTCTGCTTTGAACTGCTGACCGTTAATTTCTACTATTACGTACATTTTAATGGATTAAACGGGTTTTTCCATGAGGCGGATGCCTTCGTGGCTTCGCTTGTTCGAGCCTCTATGGATTAAAAATCGGCTGCAAAGTTAACCATAACCGTGCATTCCGCCAAATTTTTCCGCGTTTTTCTTGCTGAAAAAATGAGGAATGCAGGGTGAGGGGGTTCCTGAAGCCTGCCTTACATTTTATGTTCCATGAGATAGTGTTCGGCCTCGATGGCGGCTTTGCATCCGCTGGCGGCTGCGGTGATGGCTTGTCGGTAATGGGGGTCGGCCACGTCGCCGGCAGCGTATACGCCGGGAATGCCGGTGCGGGGAGAATCTCCCTCTGTCAAAATATAGCCCGTCTCGTCGGTATTGATCCAGGGTTTGAAGATTTCGGAATTCGGACGGTGTCCGATGCCCAGGAAGAAACCGTCGATGGCCAGGTCGTAGTGTTTTTCGTCGGCTTCGCCTTGACGTTTCACCACATGGGCGCCTTCTACACCGTTTTCGCCGAAAAGTCCTTCGACATTATGCTCGAACAATACTTCTATTTTCGGATTTTCCAATACACGTTCCTGCATGATCCGCGAGGCACGCAAGAAAGGTTTGCGCACGAGCAGGTAGACTTTGGAGGCCAGTCCGGACAGATAGGTGGCTTCTTCGCAGGCCGTGTCGCCTCCGCCCACTACGGCTACCGTCTTTTTGCGGTAGAAGAAACCGTCGCAAGTGGCGCAGGCGCTGACGCCCATGCCGGCATATTTCTTTTCGTCGTCCAGACCCAGGTATTTGGCCGTGGCACCGGTGGCGATGATGACCGTATCGGCTTCCACCACGCTTTGGTCGTCGAACGTGATGCGGTAGGGCGCCTGGCTCAGATCGGACTTCACGGCCGTGGCATTGCGCAGGTCTGCCCCGAATCGTTCGGCCTGCTTGCGCAAATCTTCCATCAGATCGGGTCCGGCTACGCCTTCAGGGTAGCCGGGATAATTTTCCACTTCGGTGGTGGTGGTCAATTGGCCTCCGGGTTGCAGTCCTTCGTATAACACGGGAGCCAGGTTGGCACGACCCGCATAAATGGCTGCGGTGTATCCGGCAGGGCCGGATCCGATAATTAAACAACGGATATGTTCCATAATCTTTGTCTTTTTTGTTAATGTGGATGTTCGGTGAATTATCTCAGGTCGATTACTTCCGCTTTGGGGTAATCTTTCGGATTGAATTTGAAGTCGCTCGCACTGAATGTCTGTCCGGCCTGGAAGTGCTGGACGGAAATGCGCGTCCATTGTCCTTTGTCGCGTTGTTGTATGCGTATGCACATCGGTTCGTAGGAACTCCGGTCGATGTTGATGATGATGGTGTGCGGCTCTTTCTTTTTATCCTTGGCGGTCAGCGTGACTTCGTAGTCGGCTTTTCCGCGCAGAGTGGTTTCTTTGAGTTGGTATCCGTAACCTTCTTTATAGAGGTTGACGACGGCATAAGGGTTCATGCTTTGCTGCTCCTTGGGCGTTGGGGTGCTTACATTCACCTCTTCATTGGCTTTGACATAGCTCCATTGCGTTTGTCCGTCATACCATGTGATCATGTCCGGGGTCGTCATCTGGAACTTTTCACCCTGGATGAGCATCGTGCCTTCGGCGCTGCCTTGCATTTTTCCTTTGACGAAATTGTCGGCTTTGAATGTGGCTTTTACGCCTCCGTTCTGCGTGAAATGGGCGGCGGTGGCATCTAAAACCGTTTTGGCATCCGGCGATATTTGTGCCTGTGCCATTCCATAGGTCAGGCCCAGTGCTGCGAGGAGTATGATTTTCTTCATATTCTGAACCGTTTTTTATTGTTTTTATCTTAGGTTGTTGAGTCTCATCTCCAAGTCGTTGTCTTCTATGCACATCACTTCGCGCGGCTTGCTCCCCTGTGCCGCTCCTACGATTCCGGCTTTTTCCAGTTGGTCCATCAATCGTCCCGCCCGGTTGTAGCCGATGGCGAATTTGCGTTGGATCATGGAGGTGGAGCCTTGCTGGGTAGCTACGATGAGGCGGGCGGCTTCTTCGAATAGCGGGTCCAGATGGGTCATGTCGACGGCGCCTGGGCTTCCTTCTTCTCCTTCTGTCTCCACTTTGGGCAATTCAAAGGGGCCGAGATAACTTTGTTGCTGGGCGATGTAAGCGGCGATGCGTTCCACTTCGGGGGTATCCACGAATGCGCATTGTACGCGCACCGGTTCGCTTCCGCTGAGGAAGAGCATGTCGCCTCGGCCGATCAACTGGTTGGCTCCGGGACGGTCCAGGATGGTTCTGGAGTCGATCATGGAGCTGACTTTGAATGCCATACGCGCGGGGAAGTTGGCTTTAATCGTTCCCGTGATGATGTTCGTGGTAGGACGTTGGGTTGCGATGATCATGTGGATGCCCACGGCGCGTGCCAACTGGGCGATACGGGCGATGGGCAGCTCGATTTCCTTACCGGCTGTCATGATCAGGTCGCCGAACTCGTCGATCACCACGACGATGTAAGGCATGAAACGGTGTCCGTTTTCCGGGTTGAGCTGTCGGTTCTTGAATTTGGTGTTATATTCCTTTATATTGCGGGCACGGGCTTTTTTCAGTAAGTCGTAGCGATTGTCCATTTCGCAACACAGGCTTTTCAGCGTAGCCACCACCTTTTGTACGTCCGTGATGATCGGTTCGTCGTCTTCGTCGGCGATTCGGGCCAGGTAATGATTCTCAATGGGGTAGTAGATCCTGACTTGCACTTTCTTCGGGTCTACCATGACGAACTTCAGTTCTGCCGGATGCTTCTTATATAATAAGGAGGTGATGATGGCGTTTAATCCTACGGACTTACCCTGTCCGGTGGCGCCGGCTACGAGCAGATGGGGCATTTTGGCTAAATCGACCATAAAGACTTCGTTCGTGATGGTCTTGCCCAAAGCAATGGGCAGTTCATAGTCGGATTCGCGGAATTTGCGGCTGTTCAGGATGCTTTCCATCGAGACCATGCGGGGACGCGCGTTGGGCACTTCTATACCTATGGTGCCTTTTCCGGGGATCGGAGCGATGATACGTATACCCAATGCGCTCAGGCTCAGCGCTATGTCATCCTCCAGGTTCTTGATTCTGGAGATGCGTACGCCTTTGGCCGGTGTGATTTCATAGAGCGTGATGGTGGGGCCTACCGTAGCTTTGATGGAAGAAATGCCCACACCGAAGTTCTGGAGCACTTCGATGATCTGGTCTTTGTACTTGTTCTGCTCCTCCATGTAGATGGGAGCTTCTTCGTCATTTCTTTTGTCCAGGAGTTCAAGGGTGGGATAGTGATAGTTTTCCAGGTCCAGTTTGGGGTCGTAAGGTTCCAATGCGCCTTTGCTGTCCTCGTCCGCCACCTCTTCTTCAGCCGTTTCCACGATGTCCAATGCCGGCTTTTCGGGTTCTTGTTTTGTCTTTTCCGTTTCGGTTTCCTTCTCAGACGGTTCGTCGTCCGTCTCGTCCGGAACTTCGTTGGCGTGGGATTCCGATAGGTCGAAATCAATGGTGTGCATGTTTTTATCCGTGTCGTATCTTTCTTCGGCTGTCGCGGTCCCGACGGGATCAGCGGTGACCGGCAGTGCCGTAAGTTCCTCGTGCGGAATTCGGCTTTTGCCGGGAAGTTTGGACTTGATATAATCCACCGGGTTCAGAATGCGCCGTACCAGTCGGATGGTTTCGCCGCTCAGATAGGCCAAATAGGCGATGGCCGTAAGTAACAGGAGCATGAGCGTTCCTATCGTTCCGATGCGTTGGCTGAGCCAATGACTGATGAACATGCCGTGGCCTCCGCCGGGATTGATGAATCCCCATCCCTCCGAATTTTCAAAGGTCTGTTGGAGGCAGAATGCAGCGGCTACGGAAATCCAAATGATGAGAATGGAACAGTTGAGACACCATTTCCACAGCCGGACCTTATAGGCCCGGGTGAGTTTCATGGCGGCTACGATGAGGAACAAGGGGACCAGAAACGCCGAGAATCCGAAGCAACTGTTCATCCAGAAATTGGCGCAATAAGCTCCGATGGCTCCGGCATAGTTCATGAATCCCTCCATGGAGCCTTGCTCGATGAGGCTTTGGTCGTCTCCTCCGGTGAAGAGATATGACGTGAAAGACAAGAGCATAAGTAAGGCCGCAATTAAAACGATCAGTCCGAAAAAGAACCGTACGGTTTCTTTGTGTCCTACCGGTTCTTCTCCGGCATCCAATAAATATCCCTCTGGTTCAGCCTTATTCTCCTGTGGGGTAGCTTTCTTTTTTTGTATCTTATTGCCTAATTTAGTGGTTTGTATCGTCTGATTATTTTTGTTCATCTTGACTTGTGGGTATGAAAACAACTACAAAAGTAAATGAAAATCACCAATTTTTCTATTTTTTTCGCTTTATTTTTTGTAGCTTTGCGCATTTTAAAAACGGATTGATGAGTGCGATAGAGAGAGAGAATAAGGAGAAGTTAGTATATTCACGGAATACCGTGGAGTTTGTTACGGTGGCGGCTGAATTTTGCGCCTATCTGGAGCAGTCCGAGGGGAGGAAATCAAAAGATTTTGTGGATACGGTTTTGAAATTGTTGCCTTTGCTCTATTTGAAGGCTTCTTTGTTGGAAGAGGAGGAAAGCGAAAGCGATTTTCTTCCCGAGTATTTTGTGTCGGAACAGGACTATGAGTTCCTTCGTCTGACGCTGTCTGGCATCTTGGGTTCCGGAGATGACTATTTGGATTTTTGTAACGAAGAGGTGAGGTTCAGTGATGAACCGGTCGTGAAATTCATTTCAGAGGACCTTGCCGATATTTATCAGGCCGTGAAGAATTTTGCGGAGGCTTACCGGCTCGGTCTGGATGAAAATAAATATGAGGCGGTGGTCGAGGTTGCCCATTCTTTTTCACTTTACTGGGGGCAGACTTTGGTCAATGCTTTGCGTGCGCTCCATCGTGTGAAGTATGCCCCTCAAGACGAAGATGAGGAAGAATATGATTAATC
>JAJPYK010000057.1 GCA_021205005.1 Paraprevotella sp.
TCATAAGCCCTTTTAGATAAATAATTGCTATTTTTGCGGAATAAACCATACTAAATACAAGCGCCTCCGTGCGTTGGGGACAAGTGTTGTTTGCTTGCATGTGAAAGGGGCCAAAATCGAGAAAAAGCAATATGAAAGTACTAAAATTCGGAGGAACATCCGTAGGTTCCGTAGAGAGTATTCTAAGTGTAAAAAAGATTGTTGAGGCAGAGAAAGAACCGGTCGTCGTCGTAGTGTCGGCATTGGGTGGCATCACGGATAAATTGATTCGGGTTTCCAAATTGGCGTTGGATGGAGACTCTTCTTATTCAGTAGAGTTCGAAGAATTTGCAGACCGCCATCATCGGATGATTGAGACCGTGATTCCCGAAGGAGACCGCAGGAACGATCTGCTGAAAACCATAGACGCCTTGTTGGATGAACTGAAAAGTATCTATCACGGCGTGTATCTGATTCGCGACCTTTCACCCAAGATCTCGGCCGCCATCGTAAGTTATGGCGAACGACTGTCCTCCCATATTGCAGCCACCCTGATTCGCAATGCCCGCTGGTTTGATTCAAGGGCTTTCATCAAGACCGAGATCAAATCCGGCCGCCAGTTGCTGGCTTCCGAACTGACCAACGAACTGGTGAAGCAGACCTTTGCCGATCTGCCTCAAGTCTCCCTGGTGCCGGGCTTCATCTCCACGGATGCCGATTCGGGCGAAGTCACCAATCTGGGCCGAGGCGGCTCCGATTATACCGCCTCCATCATAGCAGCGGCGTTGGATGCCTCCTGCCTGGAAATATGGACCGACGTGGACGGTTTCATGACGGCCGATCCGAAAGTGATCTCGACCGCTTACACGATCAACGAATTGAGCTACGTGGAAGCGATGGAGCTGTGTAACTTCGGAGCGAAAGTGGTATATCCTCCTACCATTTATCCGGTTTGTATAAAAAACATTCCGATTCTGATCAAAAATACATTCAATCCTCAAGGCAAGGGCACCGTGATCAAACAGGAAATCGCCGGCGACCAAAAGCCCATTAAAGGCATTTCCAGCATCAACGGGACTACGCTGATTACCGTAGCCGGCTTGTCGATGGTAGGAGTTATCGGGGTGAACCTCCGCATATTCTCTGCTTTGGCCCATAACGGCATCAGTGTGTTCCTGGTGTCGCAGGCGTCTTCGGAAAACAGTACTTCCATCGGAGTGCGCGACGCTGATGCCGAAGCCGCTTGCGAGGTACTCAATGCCGAGTTCGCCAAAGAAATAGAAACCGGCGCCATGTTCCCCATGAAAGCGGGAAGCGGCCTGGCCACCGTAGCCATCGTAGGCGAAAACATGAAACATACGCCGGGCATTGCCGGCAAACTGTTCGGCACATTGGGCCGCAGCGGCATCAGCGTGATAGCCTGTGCACAAGGTGCATCGGAGACCAACATTTCTTTCGTTGTGGAAGGCAAGTTCCTGAGAAAAACACTGAATGTGATCCATGACAGTTTTTTTCTTTCCGAATATCAGGTGCTGAACCTTTTTCTGTGCGGAGTAGGTACGGTAGGAAGCAGCCTGATAGCGCAATTGGCCCAGCAAAGTAGCAAACTGATGAAAGAACGCGGTCTGAAACTAAAAGTGGTGGGAGTGGCCAGCGGACATAGGGCCATGTTCGACCGCGAAGGCTTCGATCTGGAGACTTGCCAAGAATTACTGGCACAAAGCGCACCGAGCGATCTGAAACGTCTGCGCGACGAAGTGATCGGAATGAACATCTTCAACTCCGTGTTTGTGGATTGCACAGCCAGTCCGGAAGTGGCCGGACTGTATCAGGAATTCCTGGAACATAACATCTCCGTAGTGGCGGCCAACAAGTGGGCGTCGTCTTCGGATTACGCCAATTACAAGAAACTGAAATCCACGGCCCGGGAACGTGGCGTGAAATTCCTGTTCGAGACCAACGTCGGTGCCGGACTTCCGATTATCCGTACCATCAATGATTTGCTGAACAGCGGAGACAAGATACTGAAGATCGAAGCCGTACTGAGCGGTACGTTGAACTTCATTTTCAACAAGATCTCGGCAGATGTGCCTTTCAGCGAAACCGTGCGACTGGCTAAGGAAGAAGGATATAGCGAGCCGGATCCCCGCGTGGACCTGAGCGGAAACGATGTGATCCGCAAGTTGGTGATTCTGGTCCGTGAGGCCGGTTACGCCATTGAACAGTCCGACGTGGAGAAACATCTCTTTATCCCCGATTCGTTCTTCAACACGACTTTGGAACAATTTTGGAAGGATCTGCCCTCATTGGACACCGATTTCGAGCGTCAACGGAAAGTTCTGGAAAGCGAACACCGACGCTGGCGTTTCGTCTCCCGCTACGAAGACGGCAAAGCCAGCGTAGAGCTGTGCACGGTGGATAGCGAACATCCGTTCTATAATCTGGAGGGATCGAACAACATAATCCTGTTGACCACGGAACGCTACAAAGAATATCCCATGCTGATCCAAGGTTACGGAGCGGGTGCCGGCGTAACGGCGGCCGGTGTATTTGCCGACATCATGAGCATCGCGAACGTATAAATTATTGGTAACATTAAGGTAAAAGAGAAAGATGAAACACATTATCATATTGGGTGACGGTATGGCAGACTGGAAAGTCCCCGCACTCGGAAACAAAACGCTGTTGCAATATGCACATACGCCGAATATGGATCGCATCGCCCGTTTAGGCAGAAACGGATTGTTGCAAACCGTCCCGGAAGGATTCCATCCCGGAAGCGAGGAGGCCAACACTTCCATCTTGGGATTTGACCAGCATAAGGTGTATGAAGGACGCGGACCGCTCGAGGCAGCCAGCATCGGAGTGGAGTTGGCCGAAGACGACCTGGCTCTGCGTTGCAATCTGATTTGCATAGAAGACGGCAAAATAAAGAATCATTCTTGCGGCCGCTTAGAGACGGAAGAAGCTGATGTCTTGATTCGTTTCCTGCAAGAAAAGCTGGGCAACGAACGCATACATTTCTATACGGGAGTGCAATATCGTCATTTATTGGTGATTAAAGGCGGAAACAAGCATCTGCTCTGCACACCGCCTCATGATGTACCGGGCACTCCGTTCCGCGACTGTATGGTGAAGGCGGAAACGCCTGAAGCTCAGGAAACGGCAGATCTATTGAACCGCCTGATCCTCGATTCGCAGAAGCTATTGGCCGACCATCCGCTGAATATTCGCCGTAAACAGGAGGGACGCGACCCGGCCAACAGTATTTGGCCGTGGGGCGGAGGATACCGTCCGGCTATGACACCGCTCACCGTGACTTATCCTCAAATCAAGAACGGAGCCGTAATTACGGCCGTCGATCTGATTCGCGGTATCGGACGTTATGCCGGTTTACGGGTCATTGATGTGGAAGGAGCCACAGGACTGTTTGACACCAACTACGAAGGGAAAGCCCAAGCCGCCATCGAAGCCTTGCGTACATCGGACTTCGTTTATCTCCATGTAGAAGCCAGTGATGAAGCCGGACATGACGGTAACGTAGAGCTCAAGCTGAAAACGATTGAGAACCTGGACAGCCGTGCCGTAGGACCTATTTTCGAAGCCGTAAAGGATTGGGAAGATCCCGTGGCCATTGCCGTACTGCCGGATCATCCTACGCCTTGCGCCCATCGCACCCACACGTCCGATCCCATTCCGTTTGCCATTTATTATCCAGACATAGAGCCTGACAAAGTACAGACCTTTGACGAAGATGCAGCAAAAGAAGGCGCTTACGGTCTGCTACACGGTGATGAGTTTATTCGTGAGTTTATGAAACACTAATCTGAATCCCTTTATGAAATATTATAGTACAAACGGAAAGGCCGACCGTGCCACATTGCAAGAAGCTGTGGTGAAAGGCCTGGCCGGCGACAAAGGCTTGTTTATGCCGGAAGTGATCAAACATCTGCCCGATGCTGTCTTCGAGGAGATACAGGACCTTTCTTTTCAGGAAATCGCCTACCGCGTAGCCGATGCCTTTTTCGGTGAAGACGTGCCTGCCGATACGTTGAAACAGATTGTTTGTGACACACTGAACTTCGATTGTCCGGTAGTTAAAGTCACCGACCGTATCTACTCTCTGGAATTGTTCCACGGCCCGACTTTGGCTTTTAAAGATGTAGGTGCACGTTTCATGGCTCGTTTGCTGGGCTATTTCATTCGTCAGGAGGGAGATCGTCAGGTGAATGTGCTGGTGGCGACCTCAGGCGATACGGGCAGTGCCGTAGCCAACGGTTTTTTGGGTGTGGAAGGCATCCATGTCTATGTGCTTTATCCGAAAGGTAAAGTAAGTGCGATACAGGAATGCCAGTTCACCACACTGGGACAGAATATCACCGCACTCGAGATCGACGGCGTGTTCGACGATTGCCAGGCATTGGTGAAAAATGCGTTTATGGACGAAGAACTGAACCGCCACATGAAACTGACGTCGGCCAATTCTATTAACGTAGCGCGTTTCCTGCCGCAAGCTTTCTATTATTTTTATGCCTATGCCCAAATGAAAAAGCTGGGTAAGGCCGATCAACTGGTGGTCTGCGTACCCAGCGGAAACTTTGGTAATATCACGGCCGGACTTTTCGGTAAAGTCATGGGACTTCCCATAAAGAGATTCATTGCCGCCAACAATGCCAACGACATCTTCTATAATTATTTGCAGACCGGGAACTATAATCCCCGTCCTTCCGTACAGACGATCGCCAACGCCATGGATGTGGGTGATCCCAGCAACTTTGCCAGGATCTACGACCTCTACAAGGGCAGTCATGAAGCGATTGCAGCAGAAATCAGCGGTACGACCTACACGGATCGGCAAATCGCCGAAACAGTGAAAGACTGTGACGAGAAGAACGGTTATCTGCTCGATCCTCACGGAGCTTGCGGTTTCCGAGCCATGGAAGAAGGCCTGCGCGAAGGCGAGTATGGTGTCTTCCTGGAAACGGCCCATCCTGCAAAATTCCAATCCACGGTGGAACATATTATCGGACGTCCCGTATCCATTCCCGAAAAGCTGGCAGCTTTCATGAAAGGAGAGAAAAAGAGCATTCCGATGAGTAAGGACTTTGCCGACTTCAAGGCTTTCTTAATGAAAGAATAGTCCTTTAAAACATGCAAAAATAGAATAAAAGCAAAAATGATAGAAAACTCCCGCAACCATGAACTTTCCTTAGATTCGGAATAACGATAAATTCGTAATAAAAGAAAAAGGCTTTGTATTTGCGTGTTTCTCTTAATTTGGGGCTATCCTTACTTTCTTGTCATAATGAAGAAAAGGATGCATCCCATGAAACCGTATTCACTCCCGAGGGCCGTTATCGTCACGAAGCCATACGGCCCATGAACGGGTTTGAAGAAGAAAAGGATAGTTTGCTTGAATGTTGTGGAATGAGTGAAAATGCTTTCATCACGCTGAGTACGTCGCCGGCGTGAGAACTTACCTCCACGTGTCAACAGTCTCTTAAACAGCTCCGTGATAAAGTGAGCCGTCCTGACGGACAGACGCTATTACAGAAAATAATTCCGTTAGAAGATTTATCCACTTATATGAATAATCTATATGGTGGTACGATAGGAGGATTCGTAAGTGAAGCCGCAGATGTGAAAAGGTAGTGTTTCACCGAGTGTGTCTGATCGAAGGCCCCCAAGCCTGTAGACCTCAG
>JAJPYK010000009.1 GCA_021205005.1 Paraprevotella sp.
ATAATTTAGTGAATAATCATATTCTTACTTGTATCTCTCTCTGCAAATGTATGTAAATTAGCCGTTAAAACAAGCTTTTTCATTGAAAAAGTATTTCTTTTTATAAAAAAGAATAACCTTGAGAGGTTTCTTTAAACTGAAATGGAATAAAATTCGTATTTTTGTGGCCATAATTTAGAATAAAGAAAAATAATTCGCGATATGATGAATATGCCTCCCGTAACGAAGAATCTGATTATAATCAATCTGCTGTTCTTCCTGGCTAAATTGGTGGCGGTGCGCTATGGCATGGACTTGGATAACTTGTTGGGACTCAACTTCTTTTTAGCTCCTGACTTTAGATTATACCAGTTTTTTACTTATATGTTTATGCACGGCGGATTTGAACATATTCTCTTTAATATGTTTGCCGTGTGGATGTTCGGGCGGGTGATGGAATCCTATTGGGGAGGTCGTCGTTTCCTCCTTTATTATATGGTGTGCGGCGTGGGAGCCGGTTTGGTGCAGGAGGGCGTACAGTATGTCTCTTATCTGTGGCAGGGCTTGTCGGCCTATGAGACCGTCAATATCGGGTATTCCGTGATGTCCATGAGCGAATACCTGAACAGTTGGACGACAGTGGGGGCTTCCGGTGCCGTATATGGTATCTTGTTGGCTTTCGGCATGTCGTTCCCGAACGAACGTCTGTTCATCTTTCCGCTTCCGGTGCCGATCAAGGCTAAATTTTTTGTCATAGGTTATGCGGTGATCGAATTGCTGTCCGCATTGGGTAACTCGGGCGACGGCGTGGCTCATTTCGCCCATTTGGGAGGCATGATCTTCGGCTTGTTGCTCATCCTGTATTGGAGGAAGAATAATGGAGGCGGATATTCCAATGACCGCGGGTCGGTTTCGGATAAATTCAAAAAGTGGTTTTCCGGGCGTCGGGATCGCTTTTCTTCTTATGAAAAACCTAAGATGAATGCGACGATGGGCGAACGGAAGGATGATTATGAATACAATGCCCGGAAAAAGGCTGAGGCGGAAGATATAGATCGTATTCTGGAAAAAGTACGCAAGTCGGGATATAAAAGTTTGACGGAGGAGGAAAAGCGGAAACTATTTGATGCCAGCCAGCGTTGAGGATGAGCACGTTAAAGCGAATATTGATTCAGATGGCGATCGGAGCCAACCTGATGGCTGCCGTGTTGTTGTGGGCTTGCGGATTGAGTTCTATGCTGAATCCGGCGGGTCATCCTTATGCTGCTTTGTTCGGACTGGGTTTCCCTTTGCTGCTTTTGCTGAATCTGGCTTTTGTGCTCTTTTGGATTGTATTTTGCATTCGTTATGTATGGCTGCCTTTTGTCGGCATGCTGTTCTCCGTATTTTATATCTATGATTATTGTCCGTTGAACTGGCCCCGAAAGAAACCGGCAGATGCGCTCATGCTGATGACCTATAATACCGAGTTTCTCGGGAATGGCGTGACGGATGCCGAAGGTCATTTTCCTCTTTTGAACTACATTGCCCATTCCGGAGCAGACATCATTTGTTTGCAGGAAGGAGTGGCGGCCAAGACGCCGACGGCAGAATATGCGGACAGTGTCATGAAAGCTGCCGGATATCATATTCGGCGTTTGCACGACGGAAAGTCGGAACCTCAACTGATTTACAGCCGTCTGCCCATCGTGTCGGCACATAGGATCGCTTACGAGAGCCAGACAAACGGCAGCATGGCAGCGGAGTTGTTGTATGAGGGAGATACGATACTTCTGGTCAACAACCATTTGGAGTCTTATAAACTGACGCCGACAGACAAAATGAAATATAAAGAGATTATCAAAGATCCGGAAAACGGCCAGGTGGAAACAAACTCCAAAGATTTGGTACATAAAATGGCCGGAGCGAGCCGTTTGCGGGGACCTCAAGTGGATTCCGTATTGAATTATATCGAAAAATCAGGAAGAAAGGCCGTGATTGCCTGCGGCGATTTCAACGATTCTCCTATTTCATATTCATGCCGGCGCATGTCTTCCCGTTTGACAAGTGCTTTCTGTCAGTCCGGAAACGGCCTCGGATTGTCTTATAATCAGAAAGGATTCTATTTCCGTATAGATCATATTTTCATTTCGGACTATTGGCAGAGTTATGAGACCCATGTGGACAAAACCATCCTGTGGTCGGACCACTATCCGATGATTACATACTTGAAAAAACGCAAAAAAGGGAAGTAAGGCACAAATAAACCCGTTAACCTGCGGTGTTAATATAAAAAAAACGTTATATTTGCGCCCTTGTAGCCCAATTAGCTATTCAATAATGACATCGTAATAATAAATTAAAAATGCAAAACAAAGGATTTGTTAAAGTTTTCGCTTTACTGCTTACCCTTGTGTGTGTGTTTTATCTATCTTTCTCATTTGTAACTCGTTATCAAATGAACAAAGTGGATGAAATCACTAAAATGCAGGGCGAAGAGGCGGGTACGCGCTACTTGGATTCCGTGACAAACAATCCGGTATGGTTAGGTGCTTATTCTCTGAAAGAGTGTCGCGAAATGGAGATCAGTCTGGGCTTGGACCTGAAAGGTGGTATGAATGTAATCCTTGAGGTGTCTGTTCCGGATGTGGTGAAAGCTTTGGCCGACCATACGGAGGATCCGGCTTTCAACAAGGCCGTGGCGCAGGCTGCCGAGGGGGCGAAGAACAGCCAAAGTGATTTCATCACCTTATTTATAAAGGACTATAAGGCACTGGCTCCTCAGAGCAATTTGGCGGAATTGTTTGCCACGCAACAGCTCAAGGGCAAGGTGACGACACAAACTTCGGATGCAGAGGTAGAGAAAGTATTGCGCGAAGAGGTCAAGTCGGCCATCGGCAACTCTTATAATGTGCTCCGTACGCGTATCGACCGTTTCGGCGTGGTGCAGCCCAATATCCAGACCCTGGAAGGGCAGATGGGGCGCATCATGGTGGAAATGCCGGGAGTGAAAGAGCCGGAACGTGTGCGCAAGTTGTTGCAGGGCAGTGCTAATCTGGAGTTTTGGGAAACTTATAATACGGAAGAAATCGTACCGTTCTTAGCTACCTTGGATTCTCGTTTGGCAGCGGACAGTGCCGCAACTCCGTCAGATACGACGAATACGAAGGCCGATACGACAGCTGTTGCGGCTACGGCGGCAGCTACCGACGTGAAGCCGGCAGATTCTTCCCGTACGGCCGGCAATGATTTGGCCGCCGCCTTAAAGGGAGGAAGTAACGTGAAACAGGCTGAGAAGACCAACAATGCGATTGATGAGAAAACGAAAAAAGAGCATCCGTTGGCTTCGGTTCTGCAATTGGCGCAAGGTCCGATGGGATGTGTGGTAGGTTATGCCAACTGGCGTGATACGGCTACGGTCAACCGCTATATCCAGTCTGCCGTGGCCAAAGAGGTATTGCCCAGCGACCTGAAACTGTATTGGGGCGTGAAACCCGTCGGTTCGGGGAATGCCCGCGACGTGTTCGAGCTCTATGCCATCAAGGTGACGGAGCGTAGCGGACGCGCTCCTTTGGACGGCGATGTCGTGACGGAAGCTAAGAATGAATATGAGCAGAACGGACGTCCCTGCGTGAGCATGACCATGAACTCCGACGGCGCACGTCGGTGGGCCGCTTTGACCAAGAAGAACGTGAAGCGTGCCATTGCCATTGTGCTCGACGGATATGTATATAGCGCTCCTACGGTACAGAACGATATCACCGGCGGTGTTTCTTCCATTACCGGACGTTTTACGATCGAAGATACGCGCGACTTGGCCAATGTGTTGAATACCGGTAAAATGCCGGCTCCGGCCCATATCGTTTCCGAGCAGTTTGTCGGTCCTACGTTGGGACAAGAGTCCATCAACCAGGGTATCACTTCGTTTATCATCGCATTTGTGCTGTTGATGATTTACATGTGCGGCATGTATGGTCTGATACCGGGTATGGTGGCCAACGGCGCCTTGATCCTGAACTTCGTCTTTACGTTAGGCGTGCTGACGTCATTCCAGGCTGCGCTTACCATGTCGGGAATCGCTGGTATGGTACTCTCGCTGGGTATGGCCGTGGATGCCAATGTGTTGATCTATGAGCGTACCAAGGAAGAACTGCGTGCGGGAAAGAATGTGCGTGCGGCCTTGGCCGACGGTTATTCCAACGCCTTCTCCGCAATTTTCGACTCCAATTTAACGTCTATCATCACGGGTATCATCCTTTATAATTTCGGTACAGGTCCGATCCGCGGCTTTGCCACGACCTTGATCATCGGTATCTTGGTATCGTTCTTCACAGCCGTCTACCTGACCCGTATCGTATACGAACATTTCCTGAACAAGGACAAATGGATGGGCCTGACGTTTACGACAGCCCTCTCTCGCAAGTTCCTGACCAGCACGAGCTATAAGTTCATGAGCGCATATAAGAAATCGTTCTGCGTATTCGGTGTCCTGCTGGTAGTCGGTATAGGCTCCTTCTTCATACGCGGTCTGAGCAAGGGTATCGACTTCACGGGAGGTCGTAACTTTGTCGTCATGTTCGAGAAACAAGTGGAACCGGAGACGGTGCGCGCTTTGTTGCAGAACAAGTTCGGAGATGCCAATATTCAGGTGATCGCCTTGGGTACGGACCACAAGACGGTACGTATTTCCACGAACTATCGTATCAACGAAGACGGTACGGATGTGGACTCTGAAATCGAGGCTACGCTGTTTGATGTGCTCAAGAAAGGCGACCTGCTGTCACAGAATCTGGATCTGAAGACCTTTATCAATCGTGACGAGCGTGCGGGAGGTTCCATCATCAGTTCCGAGAAGGTCGGACCGTCCGTAGCCGAGGATATTACATACGGGGCTATCGTTTCGGTGGTTTTGGCCTTGATCGCCATCTTCTTGTATATATTGTTGCGTTTCCGCAACGTGGCATTCTCGGTGGGTGCTGTGGTGGCACTGACTGTGGACACGGTACTTATCATCGGTGCCTACTCTCTTTTCTGGGGCCGTGTGCCGTTCTCCTTGGAAATCGACCAGACCTTTATCGGTGCCATTCTGACCGCCATCGGTTACTCTATCAACGACAAGGTGGTGGTATTCGACCGTATTCGCGAGTTCCTGCGTCTCTATCCTGGACGTGACCGCCAGCGTCTGTTCAATGACTCCTTGAATACGACCCTGACGCGAACCATCAACACCTCACTGACTACATTGGTCGTGTTGCTCTGTATCTTCTTCCTGGGCGGAGAACGTATTCGGAGCTTTGCTTTCGCCATGATTCTGGGTGTGGTTATCGGTACATGTTCTTCCATCTTCATGGCTGCTCCTGTGGCTTATCTGACGATGGGACACAGCATCAAGAAGAATGCCGAGATAGAACCGGAGACCAAAATAGGCTAATATCGTTCGATTATATTCGGGGCCGGTCTGTACGTCGATGTGCAGGCCGGCCCTTTTTGTTGCGTAAAGACGGGATACGCCGGAAAGGAAGGTGCCGTGCCCTTGCCGCAGGTCCGCATTTTTTTCTGCGCCGAATGATTTTTCAATCTGCGGAGAAAAATTTCTCAATCTGCGGAGATTGATTCGGGCTTGTGAAGAAGGCCGTTTCCGGTACTTGCGGAATGGAAGAAGAGACGAAGGGAGATAAATGATTGAG
>JAJPYK010000252.1:0-3701 GCA_021205005.1 Paraprevotella sp.
GAGGTCTACAGGCTTGGGGGCCTTTGATCAGACACACTCGGTGAAACACTACCGCAGTGAATGCTGTATTCTTTCAAAGAACAGATGAGGAACATCTGTCGGGAGAGGAGACGTTAAGGTACCTACCTGCCTATATAAGGACCACTCCAATCCGTCGGGATTTTCAGATGCGAACAGAGACAACACACCTCCGGCCATGAAAGCCGCACTCAACAGAATACGTATCCGCATAAGTGCATCCTGCCGTTGCAATAGTTGCAATAGCCCCCAGGTAGCGGCTCCTTCTCCAATTCCTATCAATAAATGGATAAATAACATATTTGCCATTAATGCGGGGAATGATAAAGTAGCGTAACCGGATACTCCGATTTGCAAGGAGGCAGACAACGCTCCCAACAGCACACCGGCCACAGGCCCCAAAAAGGCCTGCCACGAAGCCGACTTCAGGTACTTTTTCAATAAAGGATATACTACAAGACACGGCAAGAAACCCATATTAAACCAGTTACACCCTAAAGCCAGCAATCCCCCGTCTCCAAAGAAGAGCGACTGAACGGTCAAGATACCTCCCATGACGAGAAAAGCTCTCCGCTGCCCTAACAAATGACACAACAAGACAGCTCCTACGATATGACCCGAAGAACCCGTTCCGGGAATTGAGAAGTTCAGCATTTGCAATGCAAAAACGAAAGTTCCCGCCAGAGCCATCTCCCATCTGCTTACAGGAGATTTTTCCTCTTTAAATAACTTTCGGGCCACCGTTCCGGCCGCTCCCGATTGCACCACAGCAAAGCCTGTGGCCACAGTAGTCGAAATCAAAGCACTTTCTATATGCATAATAAATAAGGTATTAATGAATATTCCAATGTAGTTTTTCTCTTTTTTCCTTGAGGTCTGCCACCAGTTTATGCGCCAAGGCAATATGGTCTACGTTGACTATCATCTCCGAGCCGAGCGTAGGTTTTGTTCCTTTCGTCATAAACTCCGTCACATTATCCGAACCCTGGATAGGAGCATGCGCGCTGTGGGGAGAGTTGATGCCCAGCCGGCGGAACGCCAAAGCGGCGCAGATGCCCTTTTCGTTCGACCATTCAGGACTGGCGAAAGCATAAGGAAGGTCCTTAATCGGAATACCGTATTTGGCAGAAAGACCGTTGAACAGGGCAGACGCACGGGCATTGTCCAGACATTCGCCCATGTGCCAGACCGGAGGAATATCGTAAGGAGCCAGGAAGTCCCTCAGTCCTTGCCCGCATTGCGACAAAGCCATGGTGGAACAATAGCCTAATTTCAACAAAGGGAAAGAGGCGCAACCGTTCATCATGATCAGAATATTGTTCTCCAACAGCACCGACGCCACTTCCACCACCGCCTTTTCATAGACGATACGCGGATTGGAACATCCCACAAGATTTACCAGCCCCAAGACACGCCCGTCCCTGATCGCCTCGGCCAACGGATCCAGTCCTCCGAAGATCTTCATCACATTCTCCAAAGAGAATCCCATCTTCGCCTCCACTTCATACTGCGGAATCTTCACCGGCACGTCCCTGCGGTCGGCAAAACTCTCTATACCGCGTTCCACGATTTTGCGGGCAATCGCATCAATCTGGTCCATATTGGAATGATAATGATCCAACGCATAATGTTCCGCTCCCGGCAACCGGGCGGAATCACTGGTAGTCACCACCGTGGTACGGAAGCATCTCGCCACATCCATGATAGAGGGAAACACATCCTGTACATCGGCTACCCATAAATCCAACGCGCCTGTTCCCAAAACGAGCTCAGAGCCCACGGCATTGGAAAGCGGAATCACCCCGTCATAACGATACATGGCCGACAGCCCGCTGCAACAGATTCTATAGAACTGAATGCCCAAAGCGCCCGCCGCTTTCGCCTTTTGCACGAATTCCTCCGTCTTTCCCCAACGTACGATGGCACTGACCAACAACGGAGAATGCCCGTGTACCGCGATGTTAACATATCCTTTTTTAATGGCGCCCACATTGATTTTCGAAGTGCTCAACGTCGGCAGACCATACAAACAATCCATTGCAATGGACGATCCCAAGCAACTGGACCACGCAAAAGCCACTCCCGTACGGAGGAACTGCTGCATCACATTGCTCCAATCTCCGTCCGTACCTGTCGTTGTGCGGTGCAGACTTTCAAAAACCTCATGATACGTACCGATAGGAAGGATATTCATCTTCCGCCACAAATCTTTCCGCTCTTTCGGGGCAAAAGCCTCTATGGTACGGTGCGTGCCGGGAACAGTTCTCGACAAGTCCTCCAACAGGATGTCCGCCACAGCCTGCGCCAGTTCCTTCACTGTCTTTCCCTCAATGGAAATGCCGAATGTCTTAGCGGCGGCGTATACTTTGGCCTCTCCTTCGATAGGCAGTTTGACCTTACCTTCCGCGGCATATTTCAGCGCAAGCATGCTTTCCCGTCCGCGCGCACCGTGGGCCGCTGTTCCGGCAGCTACGGCCCGCAGCATATTCCGGGATACGATCAGATCGGCATCGGCCCCGCAAATCCCCCGCGGAGAACGTATCGTTATCTAGCAAGGACCCATATAGCAATTCTTGCAGCATACGCCGGCAATACCGAAAGTACACTGCGGCGGTTGCTTGTCAAAACGGTCAAATACGGTTTCCAGCTTCATTTCATCCATCTGAAGCAGAAGATCGCGCACGGCCGGATCGGGTGTTTGCTGCATGACGGTTTTCTTATCGGGAAAAGTCTTGCGATAAGCATTTACGGCTGCCACATAATCGTTCACACCCCGTGTACATGCGGGTGAGTGTGCGGATGCTCATGATCGTGCTCATGGTCGTGAGCGTGTTCGTGAACATGAGGGTCATGATCATGGTCATGATGCTCATGATCGTGCGAATGGAAATGTTCGTCTTTCTGCATGTCTTCTTTTTATGTTATATCTGATAATCCGGTTCTATTCTGACTGCAAGATCCAACGCCTCCAGCAACTTTGTGCGCAAAGCGATGAAATCCACCTCCGTCCTTTGCCTGGGTGTACTGAGGGTGACGGGAATATCTTGAAAGATACGCCCCGGATTGGGCTTCATCACCAGAATGCGATCGCCCAAATATACGGCCTCCTCGATGTCGTGCGTCACCATCAGAATGGTTCGCCCCGAAGAGGCGCAGATGTTTTTCAACTCATCCTGCAATTTCATTTTTGTAATGGCATCCAACGCTCCGAAAGGTTCGTCCATAAAAAGGAGATCCGGTTCGGCGGCCAACGCCCTCGCTACGGCCACACGCTGCCTCATTCCACCGGATAGCTGATGAGGATAGGCGTCCGCCGAGTTTTCCAGCCCCACCAAAGCCAGATACTGGTCTATCTTCTCCCGGCGTTGTGTCCGGGAGAGTCCGCGCCCCTCCAGAGCGAAAGCCACGTTAGCGGCCACGGTCCGCCAGGAAAGCCGTCCGTACTGCTGGAAAATCATCTGATGCTTTCTCGAAGGACGTGTCACCAGTTCTCCCTGAATGCGCACCTTCCCCTCGTCCGGACGTTCGAATCCGGCCAGAATATTGAGCAGCGTGGATTTTCCGCAGCCGCTTCCGCCGATGATACAGACAAAATCTCCCTGTTCGACCGACAAGTCGATATGATGCAATACGGGATAGACTTTCCCGCCATTGGTATACGTCTTTGATACGTTACGTAGTTG
>JAJPYK010000252.1:3711-5613 GCA_021205005.1 Paraprevotella sp.
GTTGAATCCAATCCATAAATGCTGAGTTTTAATTGTAAACACGTAAAGAGGGAAAAGTCATTCCGACCGTTGTTGCCAACCCCATTTCCAGGCTACGAAACGCTCGAACTGCCGTACGAGAGAATCCAACGCCCATCCGGTCACCCCGATGAGAAAGATACCGGCCAACACCATATCCGTCCGCATATTGTTACGCGCATCGACGATCAAATAGCCCAATCCTTCCTGCGCCCCCACCATTTCTCCCGCAACAAGGAAAATCCATGCGGTTCCGATCGCAATGTGCAATCCGATCATCATATAAGGAAAGGCCGAAGGAATCGCTATCTTATAGAAGAACTGGAAACGAGAGAAACCTAAGTTGTCCGACACGCGCAGATAAAGCGGATCGATCCGGGCTATGGCAGCTATGGTGGAGAAAAGAACGGGGAAAAAAGCCGCAATGGTAATGATGGCAATCGCCGGGGCATCCCCTATGCCGAACCACAATACGATGAAAGGGAACCATGCCGTAGGGGAAATCGGACGCAACAATTGCAATACAGGATTGACGATGCGCTGGATTTTCACGAACCAACCCAATAATAATCCTAACGGAACAGCCAGCAACAACGCCAAACCGTACCCTAAGACAAAACGGTAAAGACTGATGCCGACATAAGGAAAAAGGATGCCGTCTTTTGCCAATTCCCGTATGGCGTCCCAGGTTTGCCGCGGAGAAGGGAGGAGCGTAGTGTCCCAGACGTGCAGTGCGACCACTCCCTGCCACAACCCGATGAACAAGAGGATACCGAGCAGAGAGACAAACCGTTTCCCGGCTTTAGATACAATGGTTCTCATCTGCTTTTTATTTAGGTAATAGTGTGGTATCCGCAAAGTTATCGAACGTCGGCGGATTTTGACTCAGGTTCATTTCCTTCATCCAATGACTCAGGAGAGAATAATCCGATGAGGTCAGTTGAAGATGGTCGAAGCCGATCCATTGCAAAGACTGATCGAGCACTTTGTCATCCACCTTCAGATACTGCTTGGCTACGCTTTTTTCCCAGGCCTTGTCATGCGACAACGAATCGGCAGCCTTCGTATAATCCTGCAAGAAAGCTTTCACCTGCTGATTACGGTCTTTCAAAACGTTTTCCCGGAATACGAGCGTGCAGCAGATAGAATTCTTCCACAGTTGAGGAGAAGTGTACAACACTTTTGCTTTTCCCGAGACCACCCCTTTGGCCCCAAACGGTTCGGCCACGATATAAGCTGCGATTCTCCCCTCAGACAGAGCCGCAGGCATTTCCGGAGGAGGCAGCTCCACCACATTCACTTTTTTCGGATCCGCGCCGGACTGTTTCAGCAAGATCTGCAATAACAGGTTATGGGACGACAGGCGATGAGGAATCGCCACCGTTTTCCCCTCCAAATCTTTCCCGTCGCGGATAGAAGGTGCGGCCACACCACGTTCCCGTCGTGATGCCCCAAGGCCACGGCCTTCAACGGAATGCCCTGCTCGCGCGCTTTCATGGCCATCTCGGCCAAAAGAACCGCCCCGTCGACCTGTCCCGCATTCAAAGCTTCCGAAAGTTCATTCCACGAACCGAAACGGACAAGCTCCACGTTCGGTTCTTTCTGTTCGGTTTTCGGCAGTTCTTCCGCGGCAAACAGGGGTAAAGCATGCGTAATGGGAAGATAAGCGATTTTCAAAGTCTTCTCCGAATCTCCGCCGGACTTGCACCCGAACAGGAAGCCTGCGACAAGAAGGGCAAGAGTCTCTTTCAGCATGTTTCCATGCAAAAATGATGTATCATATTTATATGTTTTATTTGTGAATGCTAAAAAATAGATATGCAAACAAGCGTATTCATCTGCATTTTGATGCAAAGATAGGCAAAAAAACTGCAATTTATTTCA
>JAJPYK010000110.1:0-2394 GCA_021205005.1 Paraprevotella sp.
AAACAAGAACGTTTTCAAGCAGGAATGCGTTTAGATACATTATTATGCAGAAGAGATTTGGAAAGCGCACTGTTATTTATTGACACACTGCACACCCGATATCCCAACGACCCTCAATTCTACTTTGGCGAAGGATTGATATACCAGATGAAAAATGACAGCATCAATGCACGCTCTTGTTTCACAAAGGCCGTGGCTATCTACGATTCGTTGATAGCGATAAAAAAGGATTTTGGGGACAGGATAAACCGTGCCATAATCATTCAGATACTATATGGAAAGGAGGCATACGACCGAACCTTGGACGAAATCCTGCGTACAACAAAAAGCTCTCATGATTCAGCTGTCATTGAAGAAATTTACAGGAAAGTCATCTATAAAAAGGAGACTCTGTTCAAACCTGAGAGTATAATGAGCTTGCCTGATTCAATCACACAAACACATTAAAACCATGAGACATGCCATTTTAATCTTGGCCCACAAAAACATCGGGCAATCATGCTGGTTAGCCGGATATTTCGAAAGGGATTGCGACGTATTCATCCATATAGACAAAAAACACCTCCTTACAAACGAAGAGGAAGAGATGCTGCGCAGTTACCAACAAGTGAAATTCATATCACAGGAATACGATGTAAACTGGGGCGGCACAAGTGTATTGGAAAGCGAAATGCACCTGTTGCGTATGGCTGTGCAGCACAGTGACGCCGGTTACTTCCATCTCGTCAGCGGGCAAGATTATCCGACTCGTCCGTTAGATTATTTCCTTGAGTTCTTTGACCGGAACCAGGGAAAAGAATACATCGGATACCTGCACTTACCGCATCCGAACTGGGAAGACAATACTTTCCGCCGACTGCAATATTATTACCCGTATGACTATGCCGCAGGCAAAAAGAATCCGCGCGGATGGGTCAGGGAACAGGTAAGACAACAACAGGCCAAAGGGGCCAAACGCCCCATCCCCGACGAGTTCGACCATCTGTACGGCAGTTCGCAATGGTGGTCCATTACCCGAAAGGCAGCCACTACCCTTTTGGAATATACAGACCGTTCCCCCTCGCTCTATGGCAGGATGTGGATGACTTTCGCACCGGAAGAATGTTACGTGGCCACCGTATTGGTCAACTTGATGAACAAGGAGGACATCGTGCCTTGGAACCACCGCTTCATCCGTTGGAAACATGAAAACGGCAACCGACCGGCCAATTTGGGATGCGGACATTTCCATTACCTTCTGGAAAACGAATATCTCCTTGCACGAAAGATCGAACTGCCATGCAGTACGGTGCTATTGGACAGGATAGACCAATATCTATTACAAGATAAAGATATTCGTCTGATGCCTACCGGAGGCTGGAGGTATGACGGTTTCCTGAAATACGGGTATGACAAGAAGTTTTGCGATTTCGTCACGCAAATGTGGTGGGATATAGGAGCACGGACGGGAGTGGACATGGGCTGCGGTGCCGGTTACTACGTCTCCCAATGGAGGAGCCGCGGACTTGCGTTTGCCGGATATGACGCGAATCCTTATACCCAAACCCTGTCGGCCCTGTTTCTGCCCGAAGGGTATATGCCTTGCGAGGTCGCCGACCTTACGGAAGAGCTGGATCTCGTCAGCCCTTTCGACATGGTGGTATGCAAAGACGTACTCCAGTATATTCCGGAAGAGTCGGTGCAAACCGCCATCCTGAACCTTGCACGACTTTCTTCGCTCTTCATCTTGCGGAGCTGGAACGTACCGGAGGCTACGGACTGCCTTCCGCACCGGAATATGACGGACGGAGAAATCCTGCCCTACTTTGAAAACGAAGGCTATACCGTAGAAAAGTATATGACGGCCAGGCTGCACGTCGTTTTGAAAAGGAAAGACTGCTGCGAACTCACCCGACGGGACATGCCGCTCATCAACTATTGAAAAGGACGAATTAATAATTTTTGTAGGAGTAAGACATATCCACCTTAAAATAAAGACGTATCTTTGACCTTGAATCAACCTAACAACTATATGAAGAAATATTGTTCATCATTGACATTCGGAGGCCTTGGCATCGCCTTCCTTACCTTGGCTCTGGGATTGGTTTCTTGCCATCCGGAGAAAACAGAGAAAAAAACAGCTGACGGAAACGACGTCATCCCCACGGAAAATCTCTTGTGGGAAGAAACAAAGTCGACCACTGAAGGATGTAAGATCTCGGCCACCTACCCTACAGACACCACTACTGCGCTGACCCGTAACATCCGTGAATGGATCAACGAAGAATTGGGCGGCACATATGCCGGTGACTTGAACGAAGGGCCGAAAATGATCGAATATTACGGTAAGGCACACGCCGACCAGATCAAACGCGACATTGCGGAATGGGGCGAAAATACCTCTATGGATAAATG
>JAJPYK010000110.1:2404-5588 GCA_021205005.1 Paraprevotella sp.
ATTACGTACAATTCAAAAACGTGTTCGAAAGCAAACAATTCGTCACTTATACCTCTGACGTCTACGAATATGCCGGAGGCGCACACGGCAGCGAATACCAGGGAGGCGCCGTGTTCCGCAAAGCGGACGGGCGCAAATTCGGATGGGACATGTTCACCGCAGACGGAAAGGAAAAGTTACGCACCCTGATCGAAGAGAACTTGAAGAAAAACTATTTCAAGGCAGCCAACGATTCGGATTTCCATGCCATGTTGTTGCTGGAAAATGCAGATGATCCGTTCCCGCTTCCGCAAACGGCTCCACTCTTCATGCCCAGAGGCGTGCAATTTATCTACCAACAATATGAAATCGCTCCGTACGCAGCCGGTTTGCCCACCTGCACGCTGCCTTACGACAAACTGAAAGACCTGTTCACCGTCACCGTGAAGCCGTTAGTGGAAAGCACGACCGATTCTTTGGCAATGTCCACTTATTCCAGAATCGACCAATCCCAGAAAATACTTCCTCAGTCCAAATAAAAAAGAAGGCCTGCATCCTCAGCATCGAGCATGCAGGCCTTTTTTATATCCCTTTCAGTAGTACTCAATTCTTAAAACTGTGGATGGGAGCCGGAATGCGCCCTACGCGAGAGACGAAATCCCGGCAACCGAAAGCATTCACGGGCATCACCGGAGCATGTCCCAGCAGACCGCCGAACTCTACCGTGTCGCCCACCTTCTTTCCTATAACCGGAATGATGCGCACCGCGGTAGTCTTCTGATTCACCATGCCGATGGCCACTTCGTCGGCGATAATACCCGAAATCGTAGAAGCCGGCGTATCGCCGGGTATGGCAATCATGTCCAAACCAACGGAACAAACGCAAGTCATGGCCTCCAGTTTCTCCAAAGAAAGCGCACCGCACTCCACGGCATCGATCATACCCTGATCCTCGCTTACGGGGATGAACGCTCCGCTCAATCCGCCCACATAAGAAGACGCCATCACACCGCCTTTCTTCACCTGATCGTTCAGTAAGGCCAAAGCGGCTGTCGTACCCGGCGCACCGGTACGTTCCAGCCCGATTTCCTCGAGAATTTCGGCCACGCTATCTCCTACAGCCGGCGTCGGAGCCAAAGACAAATCAATGATGCCGAAAGGTACATTCAGACGTCGCGTGGCCTCCTGAGCCACAAGCTGTCCCACGCGCGTAATCTTGAAAGCCGTCCGCTTAATGGTCTCGCAAAGCACTTCAAAGCTGGCCCCACGGATCTGCGACAACGCATGTTTCACTACCCCCGGTCCGCTGACACCCACATTGATGATGGCGTCCGACTCTGAAACCCCATGGAAGGCCCCCGCCATAAAGGGATTGTCATCGGGAGCGTTGCACAACACCACCAATTTGGCGCAGCCCAAGGAATCCCGGTCCATGGTGCGTTCTGCCGTTTGCAGGACGATCTCTCCCATCAACCGCACGGCATCCATATTTATGCCGGTCTTCGTCGAACCGACATTCACCGAACTGCAAATACGTTCCGTCTCGGCCAAGACCTGCGGAATGGAACGGATCAGCAGTTCATCGCTCTGCGTCATGCCTTTCGACACCACGGCCGAATAGCCGCCCAGGAAGTTCACGTCCACTTCTTTAGCAGCCCGGTCCAAGGCCCGCGCCACTTTTACATAGTCCTCCGGCGTATGACAGGCCGACCCGCCTATCAGGGCGGCAGGCGTAATCGACACCCGCTTGTTTACAATGGGAATCCCGTATTCTTTGGAAATGTCTTCGCCCGTCTTCACCAGGTCTTTGGCCAGACGGGTGATCTTGTCGAACACTTTGCCGCACAAACGGTCCACATCCGAATCCACACAATCCAACAAGCTGATTCCCATCGTAATGGTACGCACGTCGAGATTCTCCTGCTCGATCATCTTGTTGGTTTCCAACACCTCATATATATTGATCATGTCTTTCTGCGCTAAAGGAGGTTAGATGCGGTGCATTTTATTAAAGATTTCCTCTCGCTGACACTTCACTTGCACACCCATCGACAAGCCGACTTCTGCCAATTCGTTGGCCACCACCTCAAAAGGCTTGTCCACAGCCGACAGGTCGGCAATCATCATCATGTTAAAGTACTCCTGCACGATCGTCTGCGAAATATCCAAAATATTGGCCTTATTCTCAGCCAAATAGGTACAAACTCGTGCAATGATGCCTACCGCATCTTTTCCCACTACTGTAATAATCGTTTTATTCATCATGCTTCATCCGAAATGGACTGGACTAAAAAAAAGAACAGTCTGTTACTCAAGAGCGCAAATATAGGAATATTTGCCGAATAACAGACTGTTTCTCTATCAAAAAACTATTTTTCCTTGTCAACCGTAAATAATCTTACCGTTTTCGTCCCGGTTCTCGTCGACGAACGACTTCTCGTATTGCGTCATGCCGCGCAACGACATGCCCATACGGGAGAAACCGCCGTCGTGGTACAGGTTCTGCATCGTCACTTTCTTCGTCAGATCGGAGAACATCACCACGCAATAGTCTGCACATTCGTCCGCACTGGCATTGCCCAACGGCGACATACGGTCGCTGAAGTCATACAGGCCGTCGAAGCCCTTGATACCGCCGCCGGCCGTGGTGAAAGTGGGCGATTGCGAAATCGTATTCACGCGTACGCCTTTCTCGCGTCCGTAAATGTAACCGAAGCTGCGGGCAATGGACTCCAGCAAAGACTTGGCATCGGCCATGTCGTTATAACCGAAGAACGTACGCTGGGCGGCCACGTAACTCAAGGCCAGAATAGAACCGTTTTCATTGATGGCATCCAGTTTCTTGGCCGTCTGGATCATCTTATGGAAAGAAATGGCCGAAATATCCAACGTCTTGTTCAGCAAGTCATAGTCCAAGTTATCATAAGTACGCTTCTTGCGCATATTGGCACTCATGGCCACGGAATGCATAACGAAATCTATCTTTCCTCCCATCACCTTCTGAGCCTCAACAAACAGTTTCTCCAGATCTTCCACGGAAGTGGCATCGGCCGGTATGACCGTAGAGTGGGTTTTCTCCGCCAAATCGGCAATCGTTCCCATCCGACAGGCCACCGGAGTATTGGTCAATACGATCTGTGCTACTTCTTCAAAGGCGCGTTCCGCTACTTTCCATGCGATGGACGCATCATTCAGTGCTCCGAAT
>JAJPYK010000159.1 GCA_021205005.1 Paraprevotella sp.
ACACTACCTAGAACCTCGTTTGCCGTTGTTTCTTTTTTGGGTATTTCGCTCAAAGTCTGTATCTTTGCATCCGGAAAAACGACAATGGTTAAAAAAAGGAGAAAATGGGAAAAGGTAAATTAGCGAAGTTTGCCGATATGGCGGCTTATCCCCATGTATTTGAAGATCCCTATTCGGCGGTGGACGACGTGCCTTTCGAGATGAGAGGCTGTTGGCGAGCGCGCTTTTTTCATAATGACCATCCCGTCGTGCTGGAATTGGGCTGCGGAAGAGGGGAATACACCGTGGGCTTGGCACGACTTTTCCCTGAAAAGAATTTCATTGGCGTGGACATCAAGGGGGCACGCATGTGGACGGGCGCCACAGAGGCCCTGAAAGACGGACTGCCCAACGTAGCGTTCTTGCGCACGAACATCGAGATCATCGACCGTTTTTTTGATGAGGACGAGGTGGATGAAATCTGGCTGACCTTCAGCGATCCGCAAATGAAGAAAGTGACCAAACGCCTCACGTCCACTTATTTTATGGCACGCTATCGCCGTTTTCTGCGTGATCGCGGTCGTATCCATCTGAAAACGGACTCCAATTTTCTTTTTACCTATACCGCCTATATGGTGGAAAAAAATCATTTGCCCTTGGAATTCAGTACGACAGATCTTTATCACGATGCCGCCGTCGGAACGACGGACGAGGAGGAACGGCGTATCTTGGGCATACGGACGTATTATGAACAACAGTGGATCGACCGCGGGCTGGCCATCAAGTACATGCGTTTTCTTTTGCCTCATGAAGGCGAATTGGCGGAGCCGGACGTGGAAATCGAACTGGACGAATACCGGAGTTACAACCGCAGCAAGCGCAGCGGACTGACTGCGGCCCGATAAAATAACGACTTAACAAGCAAGATTTATGGAACTATATCCGAAATTGATTATGGACGCCCTGGCTACGGTGCGCTATCCGGGTACAGGCAAAAATATCGTGGAGGCGGGGATGGTAGAGGACGATCTGCGCATCAGCGGCCTTCACGTCAGTTTTTCTTTGATTTTCGACAAACCGACGAATCCCTTTCTGAAGTCGATCGTAAAGGCTTCCGAAGCCGCCATACACGCCTATGTCGGCAAAGAGGTCGAAGTGGAAGTGAAAGTCAAAACGTTACAAGCCCCCCGACCCGAAGCGGGAAAGCTTTTGCCCGGCGTGAAGAATATCATTGCCGTGTCATCGGGTAAGGGGGGCGTGGGTAAATCCACGGTGGCTGCCAATCTGGCTGTGGCGTTGGCCAAGCTGGGTTACAAAGTCGGACTGTTGGATGCCGACATCTTCGGGCCTAGCATGCCCAAGATGTTTCATGTGGAGGATGCTCGTCCCTATTCCGAGTCTATCGACGGACGCGATCTGATTGTACCGGTGGAGAGTTATGGTGTTAAAATGCTGTCTATCGGCTTTTTCGTGGATCCCGATCAGGCTACGTTGTGGCGCGGGGCCATGGCTTGCAACGCCCTGAAACAACTCATCGGCGACTCGGCTTGGGGAGAGCTGGATTATTTCATTCTGGATACGCCTCCGGGTACGAGCGATATCCATCTTACGTTGGTGCAGACGCTGCCCATCACCGGTGCCGTGGTGGTCAGCACGCCGCAAAAGGTGGCCTTGGCTGATGCACGCAAGGGCATCAACATGTATCAGAACGAGAAGGTGGACGTGCCTATTTTGGGCTTGGTGGAGAATCTGGCGTGGTTCACGCCGGCTGAATTGCCTCAGAACCGGTACTACCTGTTCGGGAAAGAAGGCGTGAAACATCTGGCCGAGGAGATGCGCGTGCCTTTGTTGGGCCAGATTCCCATAGTACAGAGCATTTGCGAGAACGGAGATAACGGTACGCCCGCGGCCCTCGATGAGAACAGCATGACGGCCCGTGCGTTCATGGATCTGGCCCGCCGGGTGGCGGAAGAGACCGACCGACGCAATGCTGAAAGAGAACCGACACATATCGTGGAGGTGAAAAAGTAGTCAGAAGTAGTAAAAGATACAGTCGTCCTTTCCGGGGAAGACGGGGCGGCTTTTTAAATAGGAAAAAGTATGGAACAGAATCAAATGACAGTGCCGGAGGGACGCATCGTAGGGAATCTGGATTGGGACGGGCTTCATCGTCCGCACATTTATTATGCGATGGTGGCCATCTTTTCCGGTCTTTTCCTGTCGGTCACCGACTGTACGATATGTAATGTGGCCTTGCCAACCATTGCGCGTCAGTTGCATATTTCTTCATCGGATTCCATTTGGGTGGTCAATGCCTTCCAGTTGATCATTGTCATGAGTTTGTTGCCCTTTTCCTCAGTGGGCGAGTTGTTCGGCTTCAAGCGTACCTATCTTTGCGGGATGGTTTGCTTTACGTTAGGGTCTTTATGTTGTACACTGTCGAGCACTTTCGTTTGTCTGGTTCTCTCGCGCATGTTGCAAGGGGTGGGGGCGGCCATGATTATGAGTGTGAACGGGTCTTTGGTGAAATTGATTTATCCCAAGCGGTATCTGGCCCGCGGCTTCGGCCTGAATGCAACGATCGTGGCCTTGTCTTCTGTGGCCGGTCCTACGATCGCGGGGGCTATTTTGTCGGTGGCCAATTGGCCTTGGCTCTTTGCGGTGAATTTGCCGGTCGGTGTACTGACGTTCTTTCTGGCACATAAGTTCTTGCCGGACAATCCCACCCGTGTGGAGGGACGGAAGTTCGATTTTCATTCGGCTCTGCTCAACGCCCTGACGTTCGGTCTGCTGATCGGATGTATCGAAGCGTTCTCCCACGGTGTGCCCTTTCGGTGGATTTCGGTGGGTATCGTATTGCTGGCGGTGGTGGGCACTGTGTTCGTCCGTCATCAGTTGCATCAGGATTATCCGATATTGCCTTTCGATTTGCTGCGCATTCCCGTGTTTTCTCTTTCCGTGCTTACCAGTATCCTTTCTTTCACGGCGCAGATGTTGGGGATGATCGCCGTGCCTTTCATGTTTCATCTGCCGTGTCGCCTGACTGCGGCTCAGACCGTTTTGCTGATGACCTCCTGGCCCTTGGGCATCGTGGTGGCAGGTCCGTTGGCCGGAACGTTGGCTACTAAGATTCATCCGGGTATTCTCGGGGGTATCGGTTTGTCGGTGATGAGTGTGGGATGCTTCTTGCTTTCCATGGTATCGCCGTCAACGGGTTATGTCGGTCTGATGATTCGGTTGATATTGTGCGGTTTCGGTTTCGGTTTGTTCCAGTCTCCTAACAATTTGTTGCTGCTGAGTTCTGCTCCGACTTACCGCAGCGGCGGGGCCCGCGGGATGTTGTCTACGGCCCGTCTGGTAGGGCAGAGCATGGGGGCGGCCTTGGTGTCCTTGTTGTCCTATATTCGCGGCGATAATGCTCCGCATGAGGCGATGCTGTAGGCCGGAGTGCTCACGGTTTGCGGTTGTGTGGTTTCTTTCTCCCGTTTGCGGGCGCATCGTCCGTAAAGCGGCCGACACGGCGGAGAAACGTCTGTCACCGCGATTTGAAATCTGCTACGATACCTTGGCAGATCCAGTCGGCCAGGGCCTGTCGGTTGGAGGGGATGATCAGTCTCTTTCGGTCGCGTTCGTTTTGGATGTTGCCCAATTCCAGAAATGCAGCCACGGGATTGGCTTTTTTCAGTACGTAAAGGTTCCGTTCGCTCACGGTACCTTTAAATCCGCGGTTGGGTTGATGGGTATCGTACTTCTTCTCAAATGTCTTATGAATGTTTTCGGCCAGTCTTTTGCCCAACCTGCTTCCCGGGGCATGGTAAAAGAAGACGTCGACCTGATATTTGCTTCCACGGCTGTCGACGTGTATGAAGATGGCCCGTTTGTACTTCTCCTTGTCTTTGTACATCAGGCGGTTGATGCCGTCGCATCGCTGTTGTAACCGTGCCGTTTGGTCGAGTGGAATGGGATTACCGAGGCAAGTCTCGTCGTTGCTGTTATTCAGGTAACTGTCGTCGCGTATGCCGTCTTTTTCGTCTTGGATAATCAGATGTACCTTCGCATCCTTTTGCATCAATGCCCTTCCCAGTCTCAGGATGATGTCATAGGCATATTCGTCCTCATGGAGTTCCCGGTTGCCCACTTTGCCGATAGCGCCGGGGTCCGGGCCGCCGTGCCCGCTGACCAGGTAGATACAGGCGCCGTTGAGTTCGTGGGAACTGACACGTACATTCCGGTAAGCAGCGCCGAACAGCGGTTCGTTGAGGCTGGTGTTCCGGCTTTCTCTTCGTTTCTGATTTTTACCGGAGGGAAGGCGGTAAGCATATCCCAGTATCAAGCCGCCGTCGGCTGTGAATTTTCCTTTGTTGAGTTGCAGAAATTCTTTTCGGGATGCGTTCGAGGTATAGCCGAGTCGCTGCAAAAAAGTCGATACGCCTTCTCCGCTTTGCGGGCGGGCTCGTTCTTGAGCCTGCATCGTACAGGGAAGAGTGCAGCACAAAAAAAGTACCGAAAGAAAAGACATGAAAGGTTTCATGTCTACAAAGATACTTCTTTCTTCTGATTTTGAGGCATGAAAAGCGCAGGGAGTTGATGTTTTTCCGGAAGGATATGACGGAACTGTGTCCGTAGCGGGCCATACGTTGGAAAAAGTAAATGCACCCTCTGTCCGAAGTGGACTGTGGGTGCATTTTTTCAGACTACTGCCTAATTATCATTAAGCGGCTATGCTGCTTATCGCATATCCATATAGTTGATCTTGTCCATGTCGCCGTAATCGAGGTTTTCGCCGGCCATACCCCAGATAAACATATAGTTGCTCGTTCCTGCGGCGGCGTGTATGGACCATTCGGGCGACATGACGGCCTGTTCGTTGTGCAGCCAGAGCAGTCGCTCTTCCTGGGGCTCTCCCATCAGATGACAGATGGCGTTGCCTTCGGGCACGTTGAAGTAGAAGTAAGCTTCGATGCGGCGTCCGTGCAGATGAGCGGGCATGGTGTTCCATACGCTACCCGGTTTCAGTTCGGTCAGGCCCATTTGCAATTGGCATGTACCTCCGTTTTTGGCTTTTTCCAATACCGGTTTGATCATAAATTGATTGATGACCCGATCGTTACTCTCTTCCATCTTCCCGGCTTTCAGTTGATTGGCCTGCGTGGCTTTCTTGTTGTCAGGGTTGCAACTGAGGAGCTGTGTGGCATAACTGTGATGCGCCGTAGTGGAGTTGATATAGAATTTGGCAGGTTTGCTGGGGTCGGTACTCTTGAAAGTGACTTCTTTGTTTCCGCTGCCCACGTAGAGCGCATCTTTGAATTTCAGGGTATATTCTTTGCCGTCCACAGTCACTGTGCCCTCTCCGCCGATGTTGATGACGCCCAATTCACGGGCAAAAAGGAAGTAAGGCGCTTTCAGCGGGTCGATGGTTTCCAGTTTCAGCGTTTTGTTTACCGGCATGGCGCCGCCGAAGATGAAGCGGTCGTACATTGAGTACGTTACATTGATTTCATCGGGTACCATGACTTTCTCCATGACGAACGCTTCACGCAAACGTTTCGTATCGTACGTTTTGACGTCCAACGGGTTGCAAGCGGTTTGAATGGTGTAGTTGACTTGG
>JAJPYK010000241.1:0-14110 GCA_021205005.1 Paraprevotella sp.
CGGAACTCTCTTTGAATCCCGTATTTTCCATTTACACAAAATATTTTATAGTGCCCCTCCGCCTGTCGGATTGATTTATGAGTATAATAACTCATTCAGAGTATCGGTCAAACCGATGGAGTATAATCACCGGCTTAACCGTTTCCACCACTATCCGTTCAGAGCTTACGCCACTGCTCGACGTCTTCCCGATAGGCTTCTATATGCAGGCGGGCGAGGTTCTCGATAAGCCCTGATGCGCTCATGCCACGTCCACCGAGGCGGCGGACAATCTCGTCCAGCCTGTCACGTACCTCCCCACTGACGAACACGGGCTTGCGGTCGGTAATCTTGGGCACTTGCAGATAGGTGGCGCGGTATTAGTCCAATGACAACCTGCGCTGCTTGCTGCTGACACGTCTGGCGACAGTCCGTTCCACGGTAACGTTATCCGCCTCTGTTCCCTTTGCCCCGTTGTCTGACCCCACGCTTGTTTCCTGCTCGTGTATGCGAGTATCCGGCACAGCCGCTTGTACTGCGGATGTGTCCGGTTCGTCCAATACAGGAAAGAGATTGTTTGTTCCCGCAATAGGTTCTTGTTCTGTCACGGAAGAAATCTCTTCCGGTTTGTGTTCGGGCATGGAAGGCATATAGTCTTCCAACTTGAAGTTCTTGAACGCTTCATCGTTCTCGATGTTTTTGAATTTCTTACTCATTGTCGTTTCTTGTAAAAGTGAATACTTGTTGGTCCGTATGCGCATAGTTGACCGTTTATCGGGAGCAAAGTAAGAGGCTTTGGTGCAGTCAGTCAAGAACTTGGATTCTGTTAGGCAATTTTGTACGGTTTTGCCTTATGGCGGTATGGACAATGGTGCCGGCTTCTCCGATTTGCCGGATATAAATAACGGAACGGGCAAAGGCATAATCGCGGATGAAATAGAATTAAGCCCTTATTTAGCTCTTGGCATTCTTGCAAAAATCCCCAATTAAGGTGAAAACGATAAGTAGTACCCCGGACAACCTCTGCCATACCGGTGCCACATGCTGCCACTTTTGGAAAATCCATTGTCGGATAACAGATTATATATTCCTTTGCGGCAGAAGAAACAATAACAGCAAAGAATGAATGTATATGGAAATCTGGAAAATTTGAAGACAGGATACGATTGCGCGATGCTTGTGCTATGCCTTGGCATAGCGTGCACTTGCGTGATTCCTGTCGGGTTTTCCAGAGCCGTCACCAGAAGTAGCGTAATCTGCACGCTACTTTTTATTATACGGCTTCCGGCCGCAACAGTACGACCGCTATGGCAACAGTCCGATTACTCGCCGTCCTGACCATGGACGGCTGTCCGGCAGACACAACCGCACTGTCCGGACGATGGCTTGGTTCCGACAAGTACGGTGCAGGTGCGCTGAAAGAAGACGCCGTCTGTATCCTGAATGAGGACACGTCCCTGACCCTTCTCTCCAACCGGGTGGAAAATACCGGAGATTTCCTGACCTATCTGGTAGAAGCAACAGAAAGGACATCCGGCATCATCAACGGCATGATGCGCATGCACCTTGTGGATGAAATCATCCTCTACCTGCTTCCCGTCATAGCGGGGAACGGCAGCAGGCTGTTCCGGTCATCACTGCCCGAAAGTGAATGGACATGCACGGGGACCAGGCAATGGCAGGACGGCATGGTACGGATAACCTACGGGCGGAAAACACCCCGCCGACCGGTGGTCGTATTCAAAAAAAAATGAACATTTTCAAGGGCTTCCAACGTTCAAAATGTGAACACATGTTCAGATTTTGAACAAAAAACAAGGCATGAAATTTGTGTTGAAAAATATTTTTACACATTATTGTGTTGAATTTCAATACAATACCATTCCAAGACAAGAAAAATGCTCCGCCAGGAGCGATATTTGCCACCTGTTTTTATGTGCGCACACTTCCAACCAAGTGTAATAACATAAAACTGAAAGAAACATGGAATACCTCATATTGACAGGCACCGAATTTTTCGGCCTTATAAACGGGAGCGATGAAACAGCCAATCTGAATGCCGCATACAGTCGCTTTGTCAAGGCGGTTGTGGAATTGACGCATGACAACGATACGGACGGGGCGAAGATTGCGCTGGCGTATGCCGAGAACGAACTGCAATACCACCACACGCAGTATGTTGAGGGCGCGAGAAGTCGTACCGGCCTGTTTGTCCGCAAGGCCCTGTCGTTTGTTCGCAAGATGCAGAAGCATATCTCCGCCAACCGCCCGCAAGTGCCGCCACTATCCGCCCTTCCACCCAAAGACGAAAAGAAAAATGATACGGACGTCCCTCCCATGTGCTGGACGGGCAGCACTGCGGAACTGGTGGAGCTGATTTACGGGCTGGACGCCACGAAACTGGTAAACGAGGGCGAGCCGGGCATCAAGGAACTTCTGGAAGGCTTCTGCAAGGTGTTCGGCATGGAGATAAGGGAAAGCCAATGCTACAACACCTATGCGGACATCAAGCGGCGTAAGAACGAAAGCCGGACGTATTTCTTCGATAAGGCGGCGGAGAAGCTGAACCGGCGGATGCAACTGGACGAGGAACGGGAACGGATGAGAAGGTAAACAAGAAAAGTCCGGTTTTCTGCAATAATCCGGAAAAAAGACTACCTTTGCAAAAACAATTCAAGGACAATAGATTATGGCAATAGAAATCAAGCCCATTCCGGTGCTTCGCGGCAAGGCGGCGGAGCGTTTCGTGGAAGAAGCGGACAGGAACGCCAGAGAAAGGCGCGGCTCCATAGATTTCACGAAGCCGGCGGAAAAGATGCGTGCCATCCTGAAACGCTCCAAACTGTATAAGGAGGAATAGGACGGCATGCTGGAAAATTGTAAGTTTCTGTGGGCTGAATGAAGACGTATTGCGCGGATGCGGCGGATTCTCGTGCAGGGACAAGGATATAACCGAGTTCTTCACGAAGGAGTATGCGTATTATGCCTACCTGCTTCTGGGCAAGTCCTACTGCTTCGTGGAGCAGGGCACCGCATCGTCGGAGCTTTCACCGTGGCCAATTCGAGCATCCGTGCCGACCTGCTTCCGAACAGCCGGCGCAACAGGCTCAACCGTAACATCCCCAACGGGAAGCGTCGCCCCCCAATATCCCGCGGTCCTGGTGGGGCAGCTTGCCGTCAGCGAGGACTATATGGGACAGCACATCGGCGACGAGATACTGGATGCCATCAAGTCATGGTTCATCGAACCGCTGAACAAGACCGGATGCCGCTATATAGTGGTGGATGCCCTGAACAATCCGAAGATATTCGATTTTTATCAGCGGAACGGCTTCAAGTTCCTGTTCTCCACGGAGGAAGAGGAACGGACATTCCTGCACGTCAGGAGAGCGTCGGAAGGCCAACCAGCCATGCGGCCCATGCACACTCGGCTGATGTCCTTCGACCTGATTTTGCTGCGCACCCGGTAATAAAAAGCTGTAAGACAGTACAAGGACATATCTCCTATGCAATTTGCCTCCTATCTTGCATGGGAGTTTTCATATCGTGAAAATGGCAAAAAAAAAAAAGAAACATACCGGACACTATTGTAAAGTATGCGGCTGCCGCAAGTCCAACGAGAGCTTTACGGGCAAAGGACACGCACGTCACATCTGTAAGGAATGCCAGTCGCAGCCGAAGGACGAGCAGGCGGACATGGTGCGCTGTAACGAAGTGGAGCGTGCCGCGTTCCGTTTCCCCATGAGGCGGCAGGATTGGGAACTGCTGGAAAAATATGCCAGGAAACACAAGGACAGGGAGTCCGGGCAGTTCGCACAGGAAATGCCCGACATGAAACGCGGCGATCATGCACCGGAAGAGGATGACGGAGGGGCGGATGAACTGTTTGGCAAAATCCACAAAATCGAAGAAACTCCCTTTTCGGATTTGGATGAAGACAACCGTATTGCCGTTGAAGAACTGCTGGAGGACAACATCGACGAGTTCATGGCACACAAGGACTATATTCCCGAAGGAAAGGACTTGCAGGATATGGTGGATTGGGTATTGAAAGAAACCAACGATGCGTTTTATCTAAAAGTCGTCCCCGATGGCGCATACCGCCGGCTCATAGACGATACAGTCCGGAAGCTGGTCAGGGAATGGAAAGACTACGGCATGGAGATAAAGACCTATACCGAATCGCTCACGGTCATGGAAACGGAACGGCTTATAATCAGAAAAATCACCCGTAAGGACATGGGGTCATTGCTCGCCCTTATGGGCAAACCGGAAGTCATGTACGCATGGGAACACGGATTTGAAAAGAAGGAAGTGCGCCAATGGCTGAACCGCCAGCTTACCCGTTACCGTAAGGACGGATACGGATATTTCGCCGTCATATTGAAAGAAAACAATAAGTTTATCGGACAGGCCGGCTTGATGAGGAACGTGATTGACGGGAGCAGTACCGTGGAACTCGGCTACATACTGGACAATGTGTACCGGCATCATGGTTATGCCACGGAAGCCGCCCGAAGATGCCTGCAATATGCTTTTGAGGAATTGGGATTACAGGAAATCTGTTGCAGCATCCGCCCCGAGAACACCCCTTCCATCCGTGTGGCGGAAGCCATCGGGATGATCCCCTGCGGCAGCCATACCATTGTATATAATGGAAAGGAAATGCCCCATCTTTTGTATAAAGCGGAAAAATATAATTGACAAAAAAAGGAAAATCCGTAGCATTGGTTGTTACGGATTTTCTTTTTTCACCAGCGGTGTCCTACTTGTTCTGCAAGAGGTATTGCAGTTCCGGGTCGGACTGGATGCGCCGCAACTCGTCGGCGACAATCTGCCGCACCTCGGCACGGATGCGGTTGTAGTTCTCCTGAATCATCTCCTTCATGCGATCGTTGCCGTCTGCATCGGTAAAATCCGTAATGACGGGTATGGGCTTGTAAGCCTGTTCCTCGCGTTTGACCTTCTCGGCATCGACCACAATCTCGCAATGGAAAATCTTCTGCCCGATGCGCTCTCTGAAGTTGTCGGCGACCGCCCCGACGAACATACCCTGCGTGAGCGTGGAAATCTTGCTCGCCGGGATAAGGCTCTCCATCTGCGTGTTGATGGAGGTGGACTTGTCCTCGCGGTTGATGGTGATGCTCTGCCGCTTCTGGAGAATCTTGCCGAAACGCTCGGACAGTGTCTTGGCAGTCTCGCCCACGACCTGTCCGGAAAAGATGTTTCCGACGGTATTCATCACTACGGCGGCCTCCTTGTCGCCGTAGTCGCGCCTTAGCTGCGAGAAGTCCTGAAAGCCGAGCAGGGTGGAAACCTTGTTGCTTCGGGCGGTGGCAATCAGGTTGTCCAGTCCCTTGAAGTAAATCGTTGGCAGCTCGTCGATGATAATGGAGGACTTGAGCCTGCCCTTCTTGTTCACGAGCTTCACGATACGCGAGTTGTACAGCCCCAATGCCGCCCCGTAGATGTTCTGGCGGTCGGGATTGTTGCCCACGCAAAGTATTTTCGGCTCGTCTGGGTTGTTGATGTCGAGCGTAAACTCGCTGTCGGACATGACCCAGTAGAGCTGCGGGGAAATCATGCGCGAGAGCGGAATCTTCGCCGAGGCTATCTGCCCGGCGAGCTGTTCCATCGCCCCTCCCTTCCATGCGTCCATGAACGGGGAAAGGTAGTTTTCCTGTTCGGGATAGCTGGTCAGAATAGGAAACACGTCCTCATACCGGCGGTTCAACAGTTCGATGGCATGGGGAAAGGTGCAGTATTTCCCGTCGTGATAGATGCGCAAAAACCATATCACTGCGGCGAACAGGATAATCGGACTCTCCACGAAAAAGTCGCCCTGCTTTTGCACCCACGTCTTATTGAGGTTGAGCATGATGGTATAGGCACTCTCGTAGGCATCGGTGATGTCCTCCATGAAATCCGGGTGTATGGGGGTGCAGCGGTGTGAGCGTCGCGGGTCATCGAAGTTTATCACATAGAATTTCGGCTTCACCTTGTAGCCCTCCGGGTGGTTCAGCAGATGGTTGTAGGCGATAGTAGATAAGTCGCTGAATTTGAAGTCATAGACATATAAACTGAACCCTTTCTCAATCTGCTGCTTGATAAAGCTGTTCACCACGGCATACGATTTTCCGCTGCCCGGCGTACCTAATACAATGGAAGCACGAAACGGGTTTACCACGTTGATAAATCCGTCGTTCCACTTCTTCTTATAGTAAAAGCGGGTGGGCAGATTGACGGAATACTCGTTCTCCATGAGGCGGGTCTCCTGCATGAAGCTCTCGTTCTCCACATTGAACACGTCTTCCATAAGGTTGGTGCGCAGAAGGCGGCTCATCCATGTGCCAGCCATGAGCAGGCAGGAATAGCCCGCCGCCATCGAAGCGGCATAGAGGGTGAAACAGGCTTCCGCGGGCAGCGGCAGGGACAATACCCACCAGTTGAGAAAGAACAGCGCCAACCCGGCGGCAAGCACCGTCCAAATCCGGCTCCACGTGATTTTTTCCGCCTTGACTCCCTTCGTGCCGAGACACGATAGCGCCAAGAGAACCAACGCAAAGAGTTTCGTATAGACAATGGAATGGAACAGCCCCGCGGTGCGGTCGAAGTTCACCAGCATCCTGTCCACGACACCGATGTCGATGCCCCACAGCCTTACGGCTTCATACCCGTACCAATAGAGGTGGACAACCACCAGAATAATGCTCACGGCGCGGAGAAAATCCATGATTTTCGCCAACGCCCTCAAATCGTCTTCCTGTTGTGACATAATCTGTTTCTGTTTTTAAGTTATGAATGAATCATTGGATTACAGCCCCAAACCCTTGCGGCGTTTCTTCCGCTTGCGTTTGAGTTCACGCTCAAAGGCGGTTTCCCGGGCCTGTTCGCCCGACGCGTCGCCGCCGAGCAAGCCCAAGCCCGTGGAGAGGCCCTCGTCGTGTTCCGCACAGGAACGGACATCCGCCTGCGGCGCGTCCTCCGTAACGGTGAACGACATCGGCGGCGTGTCCGCATACGGCAGGGTGAAATGCTCCTGCAAGGCGTTGGCGGAAAACTCCTTGCCCAAATGTGAGCCGTTCAGCACACAGCCTGTGCGGTGGTCGATGAAGGTCGCGCCGTAGATGCGCCCCCCGTCGTTGTGGCGGAACACCACGTCCACGCCCTTTGCCCGGAGCAGGGCAACGAACTCCTCCTTGCGGTACGTCCTGCCCAATGCGGCGGCGACGGTCTTGCGTGTCCTATCCGCCGGACGCCTGTCGCGGATGTGCGCTTTGGAGTATTCAAACCTGCGCAGCACGGCCTCATATCCGACGGACTTCCCGATACGGGACGCCTTGAAGGGATTGCCCGCCTTGTTCCCGGCCTCGTCGGTGGCGGAATAGACCAGCCCGTGGTACTCGCGCCCTCCCGCCATGCCACGGGTTTCCTCTACCGTGACGTTGTAGAGGGAGAGCAGTGCGCGGTATTCGCCCATCGTCCGGAACTTGTAGGTCGCCATGACCGCCTTGGCGGTGTTCGCCACCTGCCGCTTCACGTCGCCCCGCGAGACATCCACCTTCCGGAGCGGATTGTCGTGGCGGTGTTGCCTGCGATCTGCGGGGTGCAGGCCGTACTTGCGCTCCAAACCATTGGTTATCTCCTTGCTGCGGCGGAAGTTGTTGCGGTCGCTGATGCACCAGCCATTGCCATCCACACGGATGGTCACGATATGCAGGTGGTGGCGGTCGATGTGTAGGCTCGACACAGGGCGCCATACCATATTCCTATGGCTGGTTTCCCCATGTCTGCCCCCGAACCATACGTACATGTTCCCATGTATATGGCTCTCCGTTAGCAAGCACTCTATTGCTCTGCCTCTTTGATTTTTGCAAAACATTCTTCGCATACAGCAATGGTTTTACGATTCATAAGTAGCATCTGTTTTCCCCACGGTGTATTCTTATTGGCGGATTTGAGTGTTCTGATATGGTGCATTACCAAAGGACCTTTTCCTCCACACACTTCACATACATTATTTCTCAAACGTTCTGCGAGAGAGCGTTTGGGATAATGGGTGAATAGAATGTTATCGCAGGTTTCATGGAATCCTACTGTTTGCGTTTAAAGCCATCATGATAAAGGATTCTTCGCTTCTCGTTCCCTTTAGAGTCTTTATAGGGAATAGAGAACACTTTGTCCTTAGTGTATTTCCTTATTATCTTTCGGAGCGAACTGTTGTACTTTCGCGCCAAAGTCTTATAAAGGCTATACTTCATGATGTAACCAAAGTCTGCACATGTTGCTGAGACATTATTGGCTATGCAGTAGTAATTATAGAATCCTCTGATTTCAAGGTTGTATTTGGCTACCATTTTGTCGGCATCCATTCCTGTCAGTGCCGTTCTTATCTTAGGTCTCCAAATAACTTTACCATCCTTTTGCGTAAAACGAATAGCTCCAAGATTTTGAAGTTTTTCTTTAACCGTTTCGGATGATAAATTCAGCATTACCTTTCCTTTGAAGTCTCTCTTCAGCGCACCTTTTCGGTTACGCTTGCGTACATTCAATGAGCGGGCGGTAATATGAAATCCGAGGAATTTAGCCTCTTCCTGTGCATGGGGAATCAATGTTTTTTCGGTTGAAAGTTCAAGTTTTAGGCGTTCACGCATGAATGCGGCAATGTCCGCTTTAATTCTTTCACTTTCTGATTTTGAGCCAATTACCCCTACAAGGAAGTCGTCAGCATACCTAATGTATTTGAGGCAACGAAAATTCTCATCCATTTCGTCACTGCATGGCATCGCTAACTTTTCTTCCTGCATTCTCTTTAATTTGTCCAGTAATTGGGATTTTACGGATTTGTCCGTTTCTTCCATCCATTTTTTGCGCAGACTTACAGTTCTGGCATTCAGACTATTGTACTCCTTTCTCGTTCTCCGTTTTTCTCCCTTGTCAAAAGCCTGTGCATACTCTTTCATATACTTATCGAACTGGTCAAGGTATATGTTTGCCAGTATAGGACTGACAATGCCACCTTGTGGAGTTCCTGAATAAGTACGATTGTATTTCCAATTTTCAACATAACCTGCCTTTAGGAATTTCCATACAAGACGCAGAAAGCGTTCATCTGCAATTCGCTTACGCAAGACTTCTATGAGTGTCTGATGGTCTATGTTGTCGAAAAATCCTTTAATATCTCCCTCAATAAACCATTTTACGCCCGTAAATGTCCGTTGTATGCTTGTCAGTGCTGTATGACAACTTCTGCGTGGTCGGAAGCCGTGTGATGAATCCTCAAAATGACCTTCGTAGATTGCTTCAAGAATCATTCTTACAACTTCCTGTACTAACTTATCCTCGAAAGAGGGGATGCCCAAAGGACGTTTCTTCCCGTTCTTTTTGGGTATATATACCCTCTTTGCAGGTTTGGGGTGATAGCTCTCATTTTTGAGGCTGTCAATCAGTTTACCTATTCGTTGAAGTGTTGTGCCGTCTATGGTTTTTCCGTCCGTTCCTGCGGTCATGTTTCCCGGTTTGGACTTTATTTTCTCATAGGCAAGCATAAACAGTTCTTCATTGAACAGGATACGGTAGATACGCTCATACTTGTAGTCCTTGTCCTTACTGTGTGAGCATAGAGTGTTCAATATGACTTCTGGAGTTCTCATACGTCTCTCACGTTATCCTTTAGTCATATTGAAGATACCAACTGTGTCCCTTTGCCATGTACAAGGCTTTCCCTTGCTCAGACTACTATGGACACTCCGTTGCCTTGTCGAATATTCAGAGCCGTTGCTCATAGCCGTGTTACGGCATTTCGATTTAGGCAATCTCCGTTTAGCACACATGATAACTATTGGCGCAACAGACTGTCGGATGCGACTTTCATCCTTATCTCCGCTTATTGCGGTTATGCCATGATAAGTTCCTGCCATGCCCATACGAAGAACTGGGCTTGGTGTCATGGTATGGCGTAAATAGCTGTCTTCCGCCATAGTCACAAGTTCGACCATTGGATTATCGTTCAACCAATCAGGCTTCATCCTCATGTCTGTCTTTTTCCCTTGCAATTCAGTAGCAGCATGACAGTTAGCTGACTTATCGCTTTTCCGAAGTGCTATGTTCCCCTTAAAGATTTCTCCGCAGGGTAAGTCGGATGGGAATAGGTTGTATAACATACTCGTTTTTTTTATGTCTATAAATCCGCTTTTGCGTCTTTATAGGGGTTAAACTTATTGTGTTATTCGGAACACTAACCTAATCTCCTGCCAAAGAGATATTTATCATGCGACCTTTACGGACGCACCCTCGTGCTTGTAGATGATGTACGGCTGCTCGCCGAATCCCATCCGCTCCATATACTCACGTGCGATGTCCTCCAGCTCCATATCCGTCAGACGGTCGTCCGGATGCGGATTGAGCGACACGTGCATCACGGGCTTCTCCGTCCTCACGTGCGGTGAGAGGTCGCGCGAGAAGTTCTGCATGGCACGGCAGATGTCCATCCTGCCGGAACAGCCGTCGAAGATTTTGTTCGTGCCGAGCAGCTTGCCCTGCTCCTTGTTAATCTTCTCCCCGTTGTACGCCAACGCCCCGAACAGTGATTTTCCTAAACTGATTTTTGCGACCATCGTTTCTCGAAATCCTTTGTCAGTTCCACAATCCGGCGCGTCAAAGCGGACAGTTCCTTCGTGCATTGTTCCAGTTTGTAGAGCAATGCCATCGCCTTCTTCTCCGAGAAATGGCAGCGCAGCTCCTTGACAGCCTGGTTGTAATTGTTGCCTATCATGCGGTACTGCGCATGGAAGGAGGACAGCTTGGCGTAGTATTCGACCAGCGTCCTGTCCTCCCGGAACACGCGGAATTCCTCTCCGAAAATGCGGGCTTTGGCGAAGACCGCCTTTGCCCTGACCTCCGTCTGTCCGTACATGGCGAGGAACCTGAGCCATTCCTCGTCGTTGAAACGCAGCATCACATGGTGCGTTTTCTTTTCCAACTTGGGGTGTCTTCCCCCTTTCTTACGTTCTCCGTTCATTATTACTATGGATTTAGCGGTGTCACGGCACAAGCTCGGCTTTCCATACGCATACCGCAGGTGAGAACAGGCTTCCCGACTTCGGAGAGGAAGCCCCTTCCCCTTCCTGGGGCAAGGCTTGCGGGAGTAACCCGCAAGGTTTCGGGTAACTCGAAACATACCTTGCCGTGTCTTCGAGGACACAAGAATCCGTCCGGGACGGATTGTGGATAAACCTGCCTGTAACCGCCCCCGCAAGGTATCGGGCGACTGATACCTCCAGGCTGTCCAAAAGAAGGACGGAGCCGGGGTCCGCGGTATGCGCTTTCGGCGTTGCCCTGCCGCTTGGTTGCAAAGGTACGGGGTAAAAACGGGCCGGAAAGGGACTGAAAAACGCCACAGGCTGCCGGAACGGAGCCAAATGCTTCCACGCAAGGGGGAAACGGTACATGTAGGCGGATTTACCCGTTTCTTTGCGGACGGGAAAACCGGCAGGTACTCCTGCGAGCCAGCCTGCCCCCGTGCCCGTCCGCCCGCCTGCCGGCACGCCGGCATACCGGCAGCGGTGCGGGCAGGCATACGGGGCAACAGGCATACCCGCGGGTGTGCGGAAGTGGCGGCAGCCATGCCTGCATGACCGCCCGCCCATGCGGACGCCTGCCGGGAAACGAACCGAAGTATAACAATTTAAAAAAAAGAAAAATGAGGAAAGAACCCTTGTTCATCGCCTTCTCCACCCCAAAAGGAGGGGCAGGCAAAACGACACTCACCGTGCTGACGGCGAGTTACCTGTACTACGTGAAGGGGTATGACGTGGCGGTCGTGGACTGTGACTACCCCCAGTTCAGCATCAAGGACATGCGCGAGCGTGACTTGAAGAACATCGAGCGCAACCCGCACCTGCGCAGGACTGCCTACGAACAGTTCAAACGTCTGGGCAAACGCGCCTACCCGATAGCGTGCAGCCGCCCGGACAAGGTGGCGGAAACCGTAAGGCCGTTTGTGGAATCGGACACGCCTCCCGATTTCATCTTCTTTGACCTGACGGGAACGGTAACAATCTTGAACTGATCAGGACGGTGGCGATGATGGACTACATCTTCTGCCCGATCGCCGCCGACCGCTTCATCATGGAAAGCTCACTGAAATACGCGGGCATCATCAACGACACGCTGGTGACGACGGGAAAGTCCAACCTGAAGGGCATCCACCTGCTGTGGAACATGGTGGACAGGCGCGAGAAGACGGTACTGTACGACCGGTATGACAAGGTAATCGCCGGGATGGGGCTTGAAGTACTGAAGACCTGCCTGCCGGACAGCAAGCGCTTCCGCAAGGAAGGCCCGGAAGAGGGCGACCGCCCGCCTTTCCGCTCAACACTGCTGCCGCCGGACAAGGCGCTGTCAAAGGGCAGCGGTATAGACGCGCTGACGGAAGAGATACTGGGCATCGTAAAGCGTTGAACGGATGGCGAAGAGACTCGATGTCGATATTGACCCCAGCAAGTTCCTGGACTCCTTCCGCCCGGAAATGCCCGCGCCCGCCCCCACAGAAGGCGGTTGGACGGAAAAGACTCCCCCAGCCGTCAGAAGCGCAAGGCCGGCGGGGAAACCTCCGTCAAAGGCGAAAAAGGAAGCAACGGGACAGGAGGAGGAATATCTGGAACGTTTCCTGGACGCACCGAGAAACCCCGTATGCTCCGGCAAGACGGCCTACATCCGCAAAAGCTACCACGAGCGGATACTGCGCATCGTGCAGGTCATCGGCGGGAACGGCCTGACACTGTCGGTCTATGTGGACCGCGTGCTGGAACAGCACTTCCGCGAATACGAGGAAGTGATACGCAGGCTCTACAAGAAGAATTATGAGGATATTTATTGATTATTTACCCACAAAAAACGAAAATGACATGAATTTTTCAAAACAAGCATGAAAAGAAGAAAAGGGGACGGCGCAGAAAAGACGGGTGCCTCCCAAGCGAGAACCCCGGAAAAGGCGGATATAGTCATCCGCATAGTGGATGAAAGCCTGACGGAGAGGTCGGCGGATTTCCTGCGCTACCTGGCTCCCCGGAACGGTGCCCACCGCCAGTGCGTCTATCTGAGCCGGGAGACGCACGGAAGGCTGTCGCGCATCGTGCGCACCCTGGGCGGAAACGGCAGCACCATCGGAGGATACATAGAGAATGTGCTGGAAGAACACCTGCGGACATACGGGGATGACATAGCCGCCCTGATGCGCCGTGAAACCTCGCAGCCGTTTTAGCCCATGACGACTCTGCTGATTGTACTGATAATGTCCCTCAACATGTGGATGGTCATCTACCTGACCCGGGAACGCGGACCGGGAAACGAAACCGGAAAAGGCTGCGGAAAGGAAGACGGAAAGAAGTCGGCTCCCTGCGACATAATGGGCAGGAGCTGGTTCAGAATGCCGGAAACGAAGCCACAAGCTGCCACTCCGGCGCCAAATGCCGCCACGGAAATGCCAAGCGAGGAGGTGGACGAAAAGGACGTTACCTTTGGCGACGAACCGGATGACGCCGGCATCCACATACCGGAAACGAATCCACCGCTTCAGGTTCCCGACGGGGAACTTGACGATGTGTTTACCGACAGGCGGGTATCCGGCATTGCCGAGTATGACGGGAACGAAGACTACGACGAAAAGCCCTACATGGCGGGAGGTTTTACTTTTGAGGACATCGACCTTGCCGTCCGCACGGCAAAGAAGCCACAGGCCACGGGAGAGGAACGTCGCCATGCAGGGAAAGTGTTCTGCGACATGAAAGGCAACGAACTGTTTGCCCTGATAGAGCAAAGCTCGGAAGCGACCCGCAGGAAGCTGGGCGAGCTGATGGACTTCCATCTGGACTCCGTAACGGCCGTGCAGGCAGTTCCCCTCCGGTCAACCGCACGGAAAGAAATCCCTGCCGTACCGGACAACTTTGAGGATTTCAATGTCCGCGACTATGTATAACAGGTAAAAAACGTAACGAAGATGCGAAAAAAGAAAATCGACTACGGCTGAAATCCGGGCTTGCCACCGAATCCACTAAATCCGAAAGCCGGCTTTATCCGAAGCCGCAAGAGTTAAAGAAAAGTATCAACCGCCGAAGGGAATATCCGACCC
>JAJPYK010000241.1:14120-25359 GCA_021205005.1 Paraprevotella sp.
CGCCTTCGCGCAGGGCAACGGCATGGCGGGCATCACCGAAGCCACCAGCATGGTAACGTCCTATTTCGACCCGGCGACAAAGCTCATCTACGCCATCGGAGCGGTGGTTGGACTTATCGGGGGCATCAATGTGTACGGGAAGTTCTCGTCGGGCGACCCGGACACGAGCAAGACCGCCGCGAGCTGGTTCGGGACGTGTATCTTCCTGATAGTGAGTGCGACCATCCTACGCTCGTTCTTTCTCTAAACGGGCATTTCCAATACACCTAATTAAGATATAAGGACAATGGCTGAATATCCGGTAAACAAGGGCATCGGTCGTCCGGTGGAGTTCAAGGGACTGAAGGCGCAGTACCTGTTCCTGTTCGCGGGCGGGCTGCTCGCCGCCTTCATCCTGTTTGTCATCCTGTACATGGCGGGCGCGGGCCAGTGGCTCTGCATCGGCTTCGGCGTCATGGCGGCTTCCGCCGTGGTGTGGCTTACGTTCCGGCTGAACGCGAAGTACGGGGAACACGGGCTGATGAAGCTGGGCGCGGCACGGCTGCGCCCCCGCTACCTGCTCCACCGCAGACGGGTGTCCCATCTGTTAAGACAGAAAAAGGAAGGAGGACAAGCATGAGAAACTTAATGAAAGCGACCACGCTGGAAAGCCGCTTCCCGCTGCTGGCGGTGGAGCACGGCTGCATCATCTCGAAGGACGCGGACATCACCGCCGCCTTCGATGTGGAACTGCCGGAGGTCTATACCGTGACGGCGGAGGAATACGATGGCATCCACGCCACGTGGTGCAAGGCTATAAAGGTGCTGCCCGACCACTCAGTGCTGCACAAGCAGGACTGGTATGTAAAAGAGGAATACCGCCCCGACTGGCAGAAGACGGGCACGGGCTTCCTCGCCCGGAGCAACGGGATGCACTTCAACGAGCGTCCGTTCCTGAATCACCGGTGCTACCTGTTCCTGACGAAGACCACGAAGGAACGGCTGCGCCGGCAAAGCAACTGGAACACGCTGTGCCGGGGGCATATCGTGCCGAAGGAGATACAGGACAAGGAAACGGCTGTGAAGTTCATCGAGGCGGTAGAGCAGTTCGCGCGTATCCTGAACGATTCGGGACACATCAAATTGCGCCGCCTGACGGACGACGAGCTTACGGGCACGGACAAGGAAACGGGCGTCATAGGCAGATACTTCGCCCTTTCACTGGAGGATGCGGCGTGTCTGGAGGACATCGCCATGAGCGCGGATGAGACGCGCGTGGGCAGCAACCGCCTGTGCCTGCACACGCTCTCGGACACGGAATACCTGCCGGCCTCGGTGGCTACGGACTGCCGCCACGAAAGGCTCTCGACCGACCGCTCTGACTGCCGCCTGTCGTTCGCCGCGCCGCTGGGATTGCTGCTGCCCTGCAACCACATCTACAACCAGTATGTGTTTGTCGGCAACAGCGACGAGGAGCTGCGCCGTTTCGAGAAGACCGCGCGCAACATGCAGTCGCTCTCACGGTACAGCCGCCAGAACTCGATAAACCGCGAGTGGATTGAAGAATACCTGAACGAAGCGCACTCGCAGGGGCTGAAGTCCGTCCGCGCCCACTTCAACGTGCTGGCGTGGAGCGACGACGCGGAGGAACTGAAACGCATCAAGAACGACGTGGGGAGCCAGATGGCAAGCATGGGCTGCGTGCCGCGCCACAACACGACGGACTGCCCGACGCTGTTCTGGGCGGGCATCCCCGGCAACGCGGCGGACTTCCCGGCGGAAGAGTCATTCCACACGTTCACCGAACAGGCGGTGTGCCTCTTCGCGGGCGAGACCAACTACAAGGACTCACCGTCGGCATTCGGCATCCGCATGGCAGACCGCATCAGCGGCAAGCCCCTGCACATCGACATCTCCGACCTGCCGATGAAGCGGGGCGTGACGACCAACCGCAACAAGTTCGTGCTGGGACCGAGCGGAAGCGGAAAATCGTTCTTCATGAACCATCTGGTGCGCCAGTATTACGAACAGGGGACGTACGTGGTACTGGTGGATACGGGAAACTCCTACCATGGGCTGTGTGAGATGATACACCGCCGCACGCACGGGCAGGACGGCATCTACTTCACCTACACGGATGAGAAGCCCATCTCGTTCAACCCGTTCTACACGGACGACGGGGTATTTGACGTGGAGAAGAAGGACAGCATCAAGACGCTGCTGCTCACCCTGTGGAAAAGCGAGAACGAACCCGCCACGAAAACGGAGTCGGCGGAGCTGGGCAGCGCGGTGAACGCCTACATCCTCCTGCTTGGTCAGGACAAGAGCATCGTGCCGTCGTTCAACTCGTTCTACGAATACATGCGGGACGTGTACCGCAAGGAGATGGAGGAACGCTACATCAAGGTGGCGAAGACGGACTTCAACATCGACAACTTCCTGACCACGCTCCGGCAGTATTACAAGGGCGGACGCTACGACTTCCTGCTCAACTCCACGGAGAATATCGACCTGCTGCACAAGCGGTTCGTGGTCTTTGAAATTGAAAGTGTGAAGGATTATGCCGAGCTTTTCCCGGTGGTGACGATTATCATCATGGAAGCGTTCTTGGGTAAGATGCGGCGGCTCAAAGGCATCAGGAAGCTCCTGATTGTGGAAGAGGCTTGGAAGGCCCTTTCCTCGGCGAACATGGCATCCTACATTCAGTATCTCTACAAGACGGTCAGAAAATACTTCGGCGAGGCGATAGTGGTGACGCAGGAAGTGGACGACATCATCAGCTCGCCCATCGTCAAGGAGGCCATCATCAACAACTCGGACTGCAAGATACTGCTCGACCAACGCAAGTTCATGAACCGCTTTGAGCAGATACAGTCCCTCTTGGGGCTGACGGAAAAGGAGAAGTCGCAGATACTCTCCATCAACCAGTCCAATGACCCGTCCAGACGGTACAAGGAGGTGTGGATAGGTTTGGGCGGCACACAGTCGGCGGTATATGCCACGGAGGTGTCGATGCACGAGTACCTAGCCTATACGACGGAGGAAACGGAGAAGATGGAAGTGCGTGAACTGGCGGAGAAACTGGGCGGCGACATGGAGACCGCCATCCGGCAGGTGGCGGAAAAACGGAAGGAAGAGGACTGAAATGCCGGACAGCGAAAAGAAAAATGACTTATAAACAAAAGAGAAATAACCGATAAAAAAACAAGAATCAAAAATTATGAACATCAAAATGACAAAGACGGAAAGGCTGCTGCTGTGCGGCGGTCTGGTAGGACTGGCATCGCTGATGCTGCAAGCCTGCGACACGGTAATGAAAGAAGAAACGGACACCCGCGAAAGGATTTGCGGAAACTGGAAAAGCACGGAAGCCGGACCCGACATGCTGGTATATAAGGAAGGGGAACTGTACAAGGTGACGCTGTTCAGACGCAAGGGCGTGCGCCGCGTGTTGAAACCGGAGACCTACCTGCTCGGCCGGACGGAGGGCGGCAGCCTGTACATGAACACGGGATTCCGCATCGACGTGGCATACAACGGGGAGACGGATGTGCTGACATTTTCGCCGGGCGGTGACTATATCCGGGTGAACACGGATGCCGGTGACGGAGGAAAGACAAAGGAGAAAGAGGATATGCAACAGGCAATTCAATGAACCACAAAATCCAAAAAAGAATGAGACAGGAACTGAAAATACCGCTGATCGCGGCCTGCCTGTGCCTTGCGGGAACAGGCGGGGCAAATGCCCAATGGGTGGTGTCCGACCCCGGCAACCTCGCCCAGAGCATCATCAACTCCGCCAAGGAGATGGTGGAAACCGCCGGGACGAAAGCCAACACCCTGAACGGTTTCCTGGAAACGAAGAAGGTGTTCGAACAGGGAAAAGCCTATTACGATGCGCTGAAATCGGTGCATGACGTGGTAAGGGGCGGCGCGAAGGTGGTGAAAAGCATCGGGCTGGTGATGGAAATCTCGTCAACCTACGTGGACAACTACCAGAAGATGCTCTCGGACGAGAACTACACGCCGGAGGAGCTTGCCGCCATCTCGTCGGGCTACGCCATGCTGATAGACGAAAGCTCGGACGTGCTGCAAGACCTGAAGAATGTGGTGAACGTGACGGGGATGTCGCTCACGGACGCGGAACGGCTCGCCATCATCGAGAACGCCTACCGCAGCCTGCTGAACTACCGCAACCTCGTGCACTACTACACGAACAAGACCATATCGGTGTCCTACCTGCGGGCAAGGATGAAAAACGACATGGACCGGGTGATGGCACTCTACGGAAACCCCAACGAAAAATACTGGTAGCCTATGGGAGAATTTGACAACCTGCACCGGATACTCCTCTCGCTGTATGAGGAAATGATGCCGCTCTGCTCGGACATGGCAGGGGTGGCGAAAGGGCTTGCCGGACTGGGCGCACTGTTCTACGTGGCGGTGCGCGTATGGCAGTCCCTCGCCCGCGCCGAGGCGATAGACATGTACCCGCTGCTGCGCCCGTTTGCCATCGGGCTGTGCATCCTCTTCTTCCCGACCATCGTGCTGGGAACGATGAACTCCGTTCTGGGGCTGGTCGTGCAAGGCACGCACTCGATGCTGGAGGAGCATACCTTCGACATGGAGAAATACAGGGAACAGAAGGACAGGCTGGAGTACGAGGCTATGATGCGCAACCCGGAAACCGCCTACCTCGCCTCGGATGAGGAGTTTGAACGGCAGCTCGACGAGTTGGGCTGGTCGCCCTCGGATCTGGTCACGATGACGGGGATGTATATGGACAGGGCGTCGTACAACATCAAGAAGAGCGTGCGCGACTGGTTCCGGGAGCTGCTGGAGCTGATGTTCTCCGCCGCCGCCCTGATAATCGACACGCTCCGGACATTTTTTCTCGTGGTGCTCTCCATACTGGGACCGGTAGCCTTCGCCTTCTCCGTGTGGGACGGATTCCACTCGACGCTCCCGGCATGGTTCAGCCGCTACATACAGATTTACCTGTGGCTGCCCGTCAGCGACCTGTTCAGCACCATACTGGCGAAAATCCAGATACTGATGCTCCAGAGCGACATCGAAGCAATGCAGGCAGACCCGAACTTCTCGGTGGAAGCGAGCAACGGGGGGTACATCGTGTTCCTCATCATCGGCATCGTGGGTTACTTCACAATCCCGACCGTGGCGGGATGGATCATACAGGCCGGCGGAGGCGTGGGCAGCTACAACAAGAACATCGGCACAGCCGGATCCTTGGGCGGCAGTCTGGCCGGAGCCGCAGCCGGAAACGTGGCGGGACGCACGGGCAGGTTCATAAAGAACCAGGCCGGACGGCTGCTGAAAAGGAAATGCTTTTACAAATCCCAAAAGAAAGACGTAAAAATGGAATTCAAAAGTCTGAAAAACATCGAAACAAGTTTCCGGCAGATACGCCTGTTCGGAATCATCTACACGGCGGCGTGCGCCCTTGTGGCGGCCGGCTCAGTGGTGTGCGCCTTCCGCTTCGCCGAGGCGCAGAGGCAGAAGATATACGTCCTCGACGGTGGCAAGAGCCTGATGCTCGCGCTCTCGCAGGACCTGTCGCAGAACCGCCCGGCGGAAGCGAGGGAGCACGTGCGCCGCTTCCACGAGCTTTTCTTCACCCTCTCGCCGGAGAAGAGCGCGATAGAACACAACGTGAAGCGTGCGCTGCTGCTGGCGGACAGGAGCGCGTACAACTGCTACGCCGACTTCGCGGAGAAAGGTTTCTACAACCGCATCATCGCGGGGAACATCAACCAGGTGCTCCAGGTGGACAGCGTGGTCTGCAATTTCGACCGCTATCCCTACGAGGCGCGGACATACGCAAGGCAGATGATTATCCGCGAGAGCAACGTGACGGAGCGCACGCTGGTGACCGCCTGCCGCCTGCTGAACGCGAGCCGCTCGGACGACAACCCTAACGGGTTCACCATAGAGGGATTCACGATACTGGAGAACAGGGATATCAGATGCGTGGAGAGATAGGCGTATGGGAAAGATGAAAATCCTGATTGAAAACTGCGCCGCCGGTTTCAGAACGGAACTGCGCGGAATGCTGGACGCGCTGCCGCCGAAGGCAAGGCTGGCGGTCGTGGCGGGGATGTTCGCCGCCTTTGCCGCAGGCTGCCTGTACATGACCGCCACTGCCGTCGCCGGCTTCGGGAAAGGGCGCGGCACGATGGAAATACGGCACATGGAAAAGCCGGACCTGCCGCAAGAAGCAAATATGCAGGAAGCGTATGAACATTGTCATAAAAACAAAATGTATGGAAAAGGAACAGAAAAAGAATGAGACGAAAGGGAAAAGGCCGCTGACGGAAGAACAGCGCCGGCGGAGAAGGAAGTTGCTGGTCTATCCGCTGATGGGGCTGACTTTCCTGGGCTGTATGTGGCTAATCTTCGCCCCCTCGCAGGAGGACAGGGAGAAGGTACGGCAGGGACAGGGATTCAATGCCGACATGCCTCAGCCGGAAAACTCCGGAATCATCGGCGACAAGGCTAAGGCCTACGAGCAACAGCGACTGGAGAACAGACAGAAGGAACGCCGGGGAATGGTCTGCGACTTGTCCTCGTTCTGGCATGGCGGTGCGGAAAAGCCGGACACGGCGGCCGTATCGGATGACTGCCGGCTGACACCGGTGGAAACGCCCCGAAAGGAAGCGGAGAGCCGGCAACATGCAGGAATCCGCTCTTCAGCCGCCGCCAACAAGCGGCTGAACACCTCGCTGGGGACGTTCTACGAACCGTCGAAGGAGGATGCCGAAAAGAAGAAGCTCCGGCAGCGCATCGACGAGCTTGAACGCGTGGTCATGGAGCAGGAGAAAAAGCCTTAGACAATGGAGGAACAGGTCGCCCTGCTGGAGAAATCCTATGAGCTTGCGGCAATGTATCAGAATGGCGGCAACAACGCCGGGCAAGCCGTACAGCCAGAAGAAGGAAAAACCGCCAGTCATGCCGGCAAAAAGAAAATGAAGGCGGAACCCGTGGGCGGAGTACGCCGGACGGTGGTGTCCGCCCTGCCGCAACCCCTGACGGATCAGGCATTCATCGCGGAGTACGGGGATGGGCGCAATTATGGCTTCCAGACTGCCATCGGCACGGCCGAGGCAACGGGAAAAAACGCCATTGCCGCCTGCGTGCAGGGCGACCAGACGATAACGGACGGCCAGACGGTGAAGCTCCGGCTGCTGGAGCCGATGCGGGTGCGGGGCAGGGTTATTCCACGAAACGCCACCCTTGTAGGCCCCGCACGCTTGCAGGGCGAGCGTCTGGAAATCGGAATCACCTCGCTGGAGCATCAGGGGAACATCGTGCCGGTGGAACTGGAGGTGTACGACAGTGACGGACAGGCGGGCATCTTCATCCCCGGCTCTATGGAGATTGACGCGGCGAAAGAAATCGGGGCGAACATGGGCAACTCGCTGGGGAGCAGCATCAACATCTCGACCGATGCGGGGGCGCAGCTCGCCTCCGACTTGGGAAAGGGCGTGATACAGGGAGTGTCGCAATATATCTCGAAAAGGATGCGTACCGTCAGGGTGCATCTGAAATCGGGATACAGGGTGCTGCTGTATCAGGAAAAGGAATGAAACCAAGAAGCATAAAGGCGAAAAGAAAAAATAACGGACAAGACAATTTTAATCCACCAAATCCAACGTAAAATGAATGTTAAAATGAGTATCAAGAAAACAATGATGACGCTTGCCCTCACAACGGGCATCACCTGTGCGGCACACGCGCAGGAAGTAAAGAACGGCAGCACCGCCACCGCAAAGGCGGAGGAGTTGAAACTGACGAAGGAGGTCTATCCGCAGACAGAGGAGGACGGCGACCTGTACCACGGGCTGACGAAGAAGCTGATGTTCGATCGCATGATACCGCCGCACGGCCTGGAGTCACGTATGACAAGACGGTGCATATCCTGTTCCCCTCGGCGGTGCGCTATGTGGACTTGGGTTCTCCCAACCTCATGGCGGGCAAGGCGGACGGCGCGGAAAACGTCATCCGCGTGAAGGCGACGGTAAGGAACTTCCGCACGGAAACGAACATGAGCGTCATCACGGAGGACGGCTCCTATTATTCGTTCAACGTGAAATATGCCGACGAGCCGCTTCTCCTGAACGTGGAGATGAAGGACTTCATCCATGACGGCAGCACGGTGAACCGCCCGAACAACGCGCAGGAAATCTACCTGAAGGTACTGGGCCGCGAAAGCCCGATGCTGGTGCATCTTATCATGAAGTCGCTTCACAGGGAGAACAAGCGCAAAGTGAAGCACATCGGCTGCAAGCGTTTCGGCATCCAGTACCTGCTGAAAGGGATTTACGTCCACAACGACTTGCTGTCTTTCCACACGGAGATAAAGAACGGGAGCAACGTCCCGTTTGACGTGGACTACATCACATTTAAGATTGTGGACAAGAAGGTGGCGAAGCGCACCGCCATCCAGGAACAGGTGCTGTTCCCGCTCCGCGCCTACAACTATGCCGTGCGCATAGCCGGGAAACAGTCCGAGCGCACGGTGTTCTGCCTCCCGAAGTTCACCATCCCAGACGGCAAGCAGCTCGTGGTGGAGGTGAACGAGAAGGACGGCGGTCGCCACCAGACGTTTGTCGTGGAGAACGGGGATTTGGTACAGGCTGAAACCATCAACGAACTGCGTGTGCGATGAAAGGAAAGGTTTTGTTTACGGCAACGCTTCTGTCCGTCCTCCTTGCAGGGCGGGCGGAAGCCCAAAGATGCTTGCCGAAGATGCAGGGCATCGAGGTGAAAGCGGGAATGGCCGGGTCGGACGGCTATGTGCTTGGGGCCGCGCTGTCAAGCTATGCGAAAGGCGGTAACAAGTGGGTGTACGGGGTGGAATACCTGCAAACCAATCATCCGTATAGGAGCGTGAATGTTCCCGTGGCGCAGTTCACGGCGGAAGGTGGCTACTGTTACAATTTCCTGTCGGATGCGAAAAAGACTGTGTTCTTCTATGCCGGCGCGTCAGCCCTTGCCGGGTATGAAACGGTAAACAGGGGTGAAAAAACACTTTATGACGGTGCAAGGCTGTGCAACGGGGACGCCTTCGTCTATGGCTGCGCCGCCACGCTGGACATGGAAGTGTACCTTGCGGATTTTATCGCGCTGACCGCCACGCTTCGTGAGCGTTTCCTCTGGGGCGGCAGCACGGGCGTGTGCCGCACGGAATACGGGATAGGGCTGAAATTCATCATCAACTGAACGGATGCCTATGGACATAGAAGCATGAAACGGTTTCCGATAGAGGACTTTCTCGCAAGGCTGGGGCATCATCCCGTGCAAAGGCGTGCTAATGCCGTCTGGTACAGGTCGCCTTACCGGGAAGAACGCACGCCGTCGTTCAAGGTGCACCCTGAACGCAACCTGTGGTTTGATTTTGGCGAAGGCAAGGGCGGAAACATCTTTGCCCTTGCCGGGGAGTTCATCGGAAGCGGCGACTTTACCATGCAGGTGGGATATGTGGCGGAGGTGGCGGGCATGCCGGTACAGGAGCCGCGGAACAATTCTGCGGTGCGGCAACCTGCCGGGGCGAGCTTCGAGGACGTGGAGGTGCTGCCCTTGCAGAACCGGGCACTGATTCGTTACCTGCAAGAACGTGGCATACCGTCCGCCATTGCCATCGCGAACTGCAAGGAGATTCACTATACCACACATGGGAAAAGGTACTTTGCCGTGGCTTTCGGCAACGGGAGCGGCGGCTACGAGATACGCAACCCGTTCTTCAAAGGATGCGTGCCGCCGAAGGACATGACCCTGCTGCCGTCCGGTTCGACCGTCTGCAACGTGTACGAAGGATTCATGGACTACCTCTCCGCCCGTGTGCTGGGCATCGGGAACGGGGAAGACCACCTCGTGCTCAACTCGGTGTCCAACGTGGCGAAGGCATTCCGGCATCTGGACGGCTACGGGCAGATAAAGTGCCATTTCGACAACGACGAAGCCGGGCGGCGGACGCTGGAAGCCCTCTGTGCACGCTACGGGGAAAGGGTGTCGGACTGCTCAGGCGTCTATGGCGGATGCCAGGACATGAACGAGCACCTGCAAAAGACACTTGCCGAAAGGCAGGTGCGGCGGGAAAACGAAAAGAAAAGCAAATCCATTAAAATGTAACAGACTATGAACAAATTGAATAACAACAGACAAGAAGCGAAAATAAACATGGTGAAATCATTGGCAGCCTTCTGTGTGGGACTGCTTTCCTTCGGTTTCTCCTCCTGCGATGATGAATTGGACGTCATGCAAGCCTGCCCGTTCACGGTGGAAACGATGCCCGTGCCGAAGGAGCTGAAACAGGGAGAAACGGCGGAGATACGGTGTGAGCTGGTGCGCGAGGGTGAATTTGACGGGGCGGTCTATACCATCCGCTATTTCCAGTACGACGGGGAAGGCACGCTGAAACTGGATAACGGGCTGGTTTTCCAGCCCAACGACCGTTACCTGCTGGAAGACGGGAAATTCCGCCTGTACTATACCTCGGAATGCGACGAGTCACAGAGCCTGACTATCACGGTGGAGGACAATTTCGGCAATGAATTTGAATGGGAAGTTGATTTCAACAACAACTCGGACACGGAGGACATGCCGTCCGAGGCTGAAACTCCGGCCATGATGAAAGGAGGTGTCTATCAGTAAGACGGGAATGAAACGGCGGTTTGTAATGGCGGTGCTGGCGGTCGCGTTCTCCGCCCGCCTGCCTGCACAGGACACGGTTGAAACGCCCGCATCGTTCCATGACGACCCGAAGGCGGAGTTAGCCGTCGAGCTGGTCAAGAAATATGAGGGACTCCATGACAGTCCCGATTACTATCCTTACTACGGTTACGGACATTGTCGGCTGGAAGGTGAAAAACTTTCCTATGACATGACGGAGGCGGAAGCCGAATCCTTGCTCCGCAAGGATTTGTCGGTACGTTACAGGCTGTTCCGCAAATTCGGAAAAGACGCGCTCCTGCTTACGGTTCTCAGTTACAATGTGGGTCAAGGAGTGCTGCTCGGTCATGGCGGGCATCCGAAAAGCGGGCTTGTCCGCAAGCTGGAAGCCGGGAACAGGGACATTTACCGTGAATATATTGCTTACTGCCGGTACAAGGGCAAGCCGGTCAGCTCGATAGAGCGGCGGCGCAAAATGGAGTTCCTGTTGCTGTATGAGCCGTGAGTTTGCTGTAAAAAAGAGGTTGTGTCAAAACGTTGGCACAACCTTTTTTCATAGTTTATCGTCGGG
>JAJPYK010000039.1 GCA_021205005.1 Paraprevotella sp.
ATGTATGGTGCGGTATGGGGAATGTCTACGGACAGGTGCAAGAATTGCCGCCGCGCTTGGCCTGCGACAAGAGATTGGTCCGTGCGGCATCTTCGCTTGAATCCGCTACTCCGGTTCATGTCGGTTTGATTTGTACGGGCGATAAGTTCATTACCGCCTGTGCGGGACTGGACGCCATCAAGTCCGATTTTTCTGACGGGCTTGCCGTCGATATGGAGTCGGCTGCCATTGCACAGGTCTGCTATCTCTATCATGTGCCTTTTATCAGTTTCCGGATTATCAGCGACACGCCCGGAGCCGACGATCATTGGCAGCAATACGAATCGTTTTGGGATACGATGGCCGACCGTTCATTCGGCGTCGTGTGCCGTTTTCTCGAAAGTTTGCCTTCTTCATTGTCTCATTTATAAAATCATTCTGTCAAATGAAAAAAAATCCGAGTTTTACGATAGATCATATTCATCTGTTGCGGGGCATTTATGTCTCTCGCAAGGATGAGGTGGGAAACGAGATTGTAACCACGTTCGACATACGTATGAAAGAGCCTAACCGCGAACCGGCGTTGGGGCAGGGAGCCCTGCACACGATAGAGCATCTGGCTTCCACATTTTTGCGCAATCATCCCGTATGGGCGGACAAAATCGTGTATTGGGGACCCATGGGTTGCCTGACAGGAAATTACCTGTTAATGAAAGGCGATCTGGAATCAGCCGACATTCTGGATTTGATGAAAGAAACTTTCCGTTTCATAGCGGATTACGAGGGGGACGTGCCCGGTGCGACGCCGCGCGATTGCGGGAACTATCTTTTGCAGGATTTGCCGATGGCCAAATGGGAAGCTGCCAAGTTCCTGCATGAGGTGCTCGAGCAGGCCACGGATGCTAACCTGCATTATCCTTCGCAGAAAGACTGACCGGACCGGATGCGTGCAGAGGAATCCCTCTAATCCGTATGCCCTGTCTTTCGGCCTGTGGGCGGCAGTCTGTCGGCCACGGGCCGAAGGACCGTCCGGTACAAGTGTCAACGCTTGTCTTTTTGTCAAAATCAAGGGCATATCATTTAAGGCTTTTACAGCATGGAGACAGAGGCAACAACGCCGTTTCGCATAGGCTTGTCGCGCTCCTGCGTCCGTGTATTCTAACGGATTGCGCCCTAATGTGTTAAGGGTGGAAACGGACTCCCTGATTTTTTTCGGCGCAGATCGATAAATTTTTCTCCTGAGAAAAAATACCGATCTGCGCCGAATGATTTTCCGATCTCAGCCGTTCAGGGCTTTCGTCTCGGACGGAGCGGATACCCTTCAGGCACGGAAGAGTCCCTTTTTGTCCTGAATTTATTTTCCCAGCGGCTGTATCTTGCGTCGCAAAGCCTTAGATATTTCGAGGAACATATACTGGCGCGGCAACGTGTGTATGCGTACGCTGTCGACCGAATATTTGCGATGGGCATATATTTTGGACTTTTCGAAAGTCAGGCGCGACATTTCTTCTTGCGACTTGCCTGCCGACGTAGAGTCTAGTTTCTCTTCGGGGAAAAAGTCGTCCAGATCCACGTCGCCGATCATGGTGGTTCCGAGATATTCGGCTTCCTTGTGAGACTGGTCTGTGTAGTAGCCCACATACATGTGTCCCGGCACGCGGACGAGGATGGGATCGATGTTGATGGCGCGCAGCAAGGACGCGAACAGCACGCTGCCGTCCACACAATTGATCTGCGACGACTTGAGGGCGTCTTCCAGCGTGCGTACGCGCTGGGCATACACCACATTGCTCGACAGACTGCTGTAAGAGATGGAGCTGTAACGGAACTTGCGGCGTTGCAACACGTTCCACAGGGCATAGACCTGTTTGTCCACATATTCCTTTCGTTTGCTCTGATAGCCCATGAAACGGCTTACGATACGGGAGTTCAGGGCCTCGCGCAGGATGGCGTCTATTTGCGGACTGTCTTCGTTGACATAGGCGGCAAACAGAACGCCGGTGTTATGAAAACGGTTGCGTTTGTCGATGTATCCGATCATACATTCGTTGATGCTGCGTACGGAAAAGGTGCGCGTTTTGCGTGACGGTTCGGCATTTTGGAACTGGGCTTCCACCGAAAGGGCCACCGGTTCGGCCTGTACGTTGTTGCGCAAGGCGTTGTAGTCCCACAGGATATCGGGATAAATCGTATAGATCTTATCTTTTTTCCGGCAGGATGAATTCGGAAACCGAACGTTTGAAAAAAGGTGTCTCGTCGATTTCTATTTGCAGCCGTGCGTTGGGTTGCGGACTTCGGATGCGCAGATAGATGCTCGACTTGGGATTGCCCAGCACCGGAGTTTCTGTCGGAGGTACGATGAGGGTGTCCGTCGTGGCTTCGGAGAGGAGGAGAGAAGGGAAGATGTTGCCGCCCAACTCGTCGTTCAGTTCAAAATCCGTAGACTGGAAGATACGGTCGCGAAGCAGGAATACCGTGGCGGCCGCTCCTCCGATGACCGCCAATACGCAAATACTGATAATGAGACGTTTCATAGTGGTATAGTGATTAATCGTGTGCTACGGAATCATTGTCCGTTTCCGTATCCAGCACTTCGTCCTTGGAGATCGTGTAGCAGCCGTCGGGAGATACGGTGATCGACAAAGGTACGTAGATGTCGGATGCCGGATAGCTGACGCTGGCGGAGAAGCGCAGGGTGCCGTCCGTTACGCGGTCGAAAGCCATGCCCTCCAGGATGGAGGTGGAAAGGAATTTGTCGTCCACGTAGTTTTTGAAACTGTTTTTGGTGAAGACGTGATTAAAAATCTGCCGGTTTTCGCGGTTGATGCGCAGGCGGATATAGTTGTCGGCATATTTTTCGTTCCCGTCTCCTTCTACGGAAGGGAGCGTGTCATTGGCTTCCCGTACTATATCATAGGCATATTCCGTATTTCCGACTTTGACCTTTGCGCTGTAATGATAATCTTTCATGGCCTGTACGGAGCTCGAAGTGTCCGGTTTCTCGTATTCGCTATATCTGTTTTCTTCTGTCTGTCCGCTTCGATGGCAACTGCAGCAGAGCCATGCGGCACATGCGATACCCAGGAGTTTTAAAGGTGTGTGCATATTGTCTTTTTCTCAACGATTGCACAAAGGAACAAAAAAAAGGCGAGGTGAACAAGCTTGTTTATGAGATTTTTAGGACTTTTTCTCTTGTCGGTTTTCCCGTAAATGCTTACCTTTGGAAATCTCAAGCATTTGTGATGAGAACGACGTTTTATTTCATTATGATTTTGTGTCTGTCGTTGAGTATGCCTTCATGCAAGGGCGGACGGACAGACGGGAGCGACGGCCGTGTGGACTCGCTGTCGCTGATCATGCAGGTGAAGGAGTGCGCCAAGCTCTATACGGCTGAATATGAGGTGCACAAGTTGGTGATGAAGGACGATCCCCTGCGGGTGAAAGGCCATGTGTTTCAACAAGCATTCGACGTGAAAGTGCCGGTGGGCGAGCGTAAGATCATCGTGCCTATCGACGTGACGCTGAAGGCTTATATCGACTTCTCGGACTTCTCGGAAAAGAATGTGGTGCGTTCCGGCAACCGTATCCTGATCACTTTGCCCGATCCCCGGGTGGTGGTGACTTCGTCGCGTATCGACCACGATGAGGTGAAGCAGTTCGTGTCGCTGACCCGTTCGGACTATACTTCGGCCGAGTTGGCCGATTTTGCCCGTCAAGGTGAGGATGCGATTCTGTCTACGGTGCCGCAGCTCGGCATTTTGGACATGGCGCGCGAGAATGCGGCCCATGTCTTGGTGCCGTTGTTGTCCAAACTGGGTTATGACGAGCGTAACATCGTGATTTCGTTCCGCAAAGAGTTTACCAAGTCGGACATGCCGCTGTTGTGGGATCGTGAGGGGCAAACTAAAAAGGTGAAGTGAGATGGGAAAGTGGATCAGTGCATTGAAATGGGGCGCGGCGGCTTTGATTGCCGTTGCGGTGATCGTGTTGATTGTGATGTGGAAGCGCAAGGGCGGGGTTCCCGTCGAAGCCGGTTTTGACAGTCGCATCGAGTTGACCGGTCAGGAAATACGCCGTATCGAGCAGATCGGTCAGTGGGAATTTCTCTCCGTACAGGCCGAAGTGGTGGCCGATACGGTGCGTAGCGGAATCTTTTCGGACGATCGTCTGGTGGCGGTGTATACCGGTGTGCCGCGCATCGGCATAGATATGAAGATGGTGGAGCCGGATTGGGTGTCGACGCGCGGCGATACGGTGGCGTTGCGTCTGCCTGCCGTGCATTTGTTGGATAAGGCTTTCATCGACGAGGCTCGTACGCGGATCTTCAATGAAAGCGGGAAGTGGTCGAACGGAGCCCGTCGCGAACTTTACGGAAAAGCCTATCGCAAGATGTTGCGTCAATGCCTGACGGCGTCCAATCTGAAGCGCGCGGAGGACAATGCCCGCCGGCAGTTCGATGCGATGTTTAAGGCCATGGGTTTCCGTGTGGTGGAGATCGCTTTCGTCAAGTAAGTCTGCGGATATTGTTTTCCGACGACGGCCTCAACCAATGTGCCGGTACTGGTTGGGCGTACAGCCTTCCATTTTCTTGAATAAACGGGTGAAGTGTTGCGGATATTGGAAGCCTAAGTCATAGGCGATTTCGCTGATGCTTCTGTCGGTGCCTAATACACGTTCTTTGGCTATGTCCATCAATTTCATGCGGATGTGCTCCTGCGGAGACCGTCCCGTCTCTTTTTTTTTACGAGGTCGCCGAAGTAGTTGGCCGACAGATGCAGGCGGTCGGCGCAATATTCTACCGTGAGCAGTCCGTTGTCGTGGGATTGTCCCGACTCGAAATAAGTGTCGACGAGTTGCTCGAATGCGCTCAGGATGTCTTTGTTCGCCTTTTCCCGCGTGGCGAATTGGCGGTCGTAGAAACGTACGCAATAGTTGAGCAACAGTTCGATGTTCGACGTAATCAGCATTTTACTGTGTCGGTCGGTCGGCCGGTGCAGTTCTTGGGATATGTTTTGCAGGCATTCGAGCACCACGGTCCGGTCTTCTTCGGACAAGTGCATGGCCTCGTTGGCGTCGTAAGAAAAGAAGGTGTAGTATTTGATTTGCTTGCCCAGCGAGGTGACTTTGATCAGATCGGGATGGAACACCAAGCCCCATCCTTTCGGCTGGAGCGTTTCTCCGTTGTCCTCCACGCCGGCTACCTGTCCCGGGGCGATGCACACCAATGTGCCTTCCTGATAATCGTAATATTGTCGTCCGTAGCGCATGTCTCCGCATTTCATGTCTTTGAGGAAAATGGCGTAGAACCCGAAATTATGGAGATAGTGCAGAGTGGAAGGTAAGGCGGAGAAGTCGATGACGTTGACCTTGGGATGAGGCGTGTCGATGCCCAAAAAGTCATTATACTCCTTTACGGCTGGATACTGTAATATGTTCTTGTTCGTCGGATGTTCTTTCATAAGGACAAAAATACCATTTCTTTTCGACTTCAAGGTTTTTCGATACTTAAAAGAGGTTGTGTCAAAACGTTGGCACAACCTTTTTTCATAGTTTATCGTCGG
>JAJPYK010000029.1:0-2792 GCA_021205005.1 Paraprevotella sp.
TATCCGAACGGCCATAGCAGAGGAGGAGGATATAAATTATTTAACTTATATTAATCCGGTTGCCAATCTTGTACAAAATTGTCCACAAGGAGATCTCTACGAAGAGACGCCTTGTGGACAATCGATTTACAACAATATAAATGGTGTCTTAGTAAGAGCGTGCAATGAGTACACGATATTTGGACGGCTTACCGCTTACCATATCCACGCCCGGAGTCTGCTCGAATTCAAAGGGTACACAACGGATCGTGGCCAGTGTCTCCTCCTTGATTTGAGCCTCTGTTTCAGGCGTACCGTCCCAATGACAAAGGAAGAAGCCGCCGTCTTTCACTCTTTCTTTGAATTCTTCGTAGCTTTCGCACGTATAAATATGTGCGTCACGATAGGCTTTGGCCTTGGCATAAATGTTCGTTTGTATCTCGTCCAGCAATGTCTTTACGTAATCTTCGATACCGTCGCAAATATGGGTCTCCTTCTCCAACGTATCGCGGCGCATCACCTCCACAGTGTTGTTTTCCAAGTCACGACCACCCATCACCAGACGTACAGGCACGCCTTTCAGTTCATAATCGGCGAATTTGAAACCCGGACGTTTATTGTCGGCGTTGTCATATTTGACAGAAAGACCCAGATCGCGAAGACGTGTCACGATGCCTTCCACTTTACGGTCTATGGCTTCCAGTTGTTCCGCATTCTTATATATAGGTATAATGACGACTTGTATGGGAGCCAAATTGGGAGGCAACACCAGACCGCTGTCATCGGAATGCGTCATGATGAGTGCGCCCATCAGACGGGTGGATACGCCCCATGAAGTGCCCCAGGCATATTCCATCTTGTTTTCCTTATTGATGAACTGCACGTTGAACGCTTTCCCGAAGTTCTGCCCCAGGAAATGCGACGTACCGCTCTGCAGCGCCTTACCGTCCTGCATCATGGCTTCGATGGTATAAGTGTCCAAAGCTCCGGCAAAACGTTCCGTCTCGCTCTTCACGCCCTGCACCACCGGCACGGCCATATAATGTTCGGCAAAATCGGCATATACTTTCAGCATCTGCTTGGCACGGGCTTCGGCGTCTTCGCGCGTGGCATGGGCCGTATGACCTTCCTGCCACAAGAACTCTGCCGTGCGGAGGAAAAGGCGGGTGCGCATCTCCCAACGCATCACATTACACCATTGGTTGCACAGCAAAGGCAGATCGCGATAGCTGTGAATCCAATTCTTATAAGTATTCCAAATGATCGTCTCCGATGTGGGACGGATAATCAGTTCTTCTTCCAGTTTGGCAGCCGGATCCACCACCACGCCCGTCTTGTCCTCGTTGGTTTTCAGACGATAGTGCGTCACCACGGCACATTCCTTGGCAAATCCCTCTACGTGTTCGGCCTCTTTGCTCAGGAACGACTTCGGGATAAGCAACGGGAAATAGGCATTCTGTACGCCGGTCGCCTTGAATTTATCGTCGAGCACTCGCTGCATTTTCTCCCAAATGGCATAACCATAAGGCTTTATCACCATACATCCTCTTACGTCCGAATGTTCTGCCAAATCGGCTTTCACCACCAATTCGTTATACCATTGGGAGTAATTCTCACTCCTCTTGGTTAAATCTTTAAGTTCTTTAGCCATAATCCTATATCAATAAACGGTTTGCAAAATTAGTGAAAAGTTTCCTTTTTATGCGGCCATTCGATAAAAATTATCTAATTTCGCATGCAATTTAGAGTTTAAAAAGTAAACTATGAAAGGATTAAAGTTTTATGCACTCGCTCTGAGCGCAGGTATGTTGATGAGCAGCTGTGGAGGCAACTTGAACAATACGGGAAAAGGTTCATTGATCGGCGCAGGTGGCGGAGCCGCATTGGGTACGCTGATCGGTACATTGGCTGCAAATAAAAAAGGTAAAGGAGCCGGTATCGGTGCGGCCGTAGGCGTGGCCGTAGGTACGGGAGTCGGCGCGTTGATCGGTAAGAAGATGGACAAAGCCAAGGCTGCCGCACAGCAGGTGGAAAATGCACAGGTGGAAAGCGTGACCGACTCCAACGGGTTGGAAGCCGTGAAAGTGACTTTCGATTCGGGTATTCTCTTCACTACCGGAAGCGCTACGCTGAGCAGCGCCGCTACGTCGTCTTTGGCCAAGTTTGCCAGCACGGTATTGAACGTGAACAAAGACATGGATGTGGCTATCAAGGGGTATACCGACAACCAAGGTTGGAAGAACAGCACAGCCGCCGAAAGCTCACAGAAAAACGTGGTGCTGTCGCAGCAACGTGCAGGCGCCGTATCCAATTTCCTGATCTCGTGTGGCGTTTCATCTTCGCAGATCGCCTCTGTCGAAGGACTGGGCGAAGCCGATCCGGTGGCAGACAACAGCACGACGGCCGGACAGGAACAGAACCGCCGCGTGGAAGTCTACTTATATGCCAGCAAACAGATGATCGAAGAGGCGCAAGCCGCCAGCAAGTGATCATATCTTTATGAAGCGAATTCAGAAAATCATGCAAAGGATTGTACTCTTCTTTTTCGGGAGTACAATCTTTTTTGTTTTGCTCTACCGTTTCGTACCAGTACCCCTCACACCGCTCATGGTTATCCGTTGCGTTCAGCAAGTGAGCCGCGGAGAAATAATCAGGCTGAAACATCATTGGGTTTCGTTAGATGAAATGTCGGCCTATCTGCCCGTAGCCGTCATGTCTTCCGAAGACCAGCGTTTTCTCCAGCACCACGGTTTCGATGTGGTGGAAATACAGAATGCGGTGGAGGAACGGATGGAAGGCCGGCGGAAGCGCGG
>JAJPYK010000029.1:2802-5540 GCA_021205005.1 Paraprevotella sp.
CCATCAGCCAGCAGACAGCAAAAAACGTTTTTCTCAGGCCTCGTTCCTCGTGGTTGCGCAAAGGGTTCGAAGCCTACTTCACCGTCTTGATCGAATTGTTTTGGAACAAACGGCGCATCATGGAAGTCTATTTGAATTCCATCGAAATGGGAGATGGCATTTACGGAACCGAAGCGGTGGTCCAGCAACATTTCGGCCGGCCGGCCAAGCAACTGACGCGGGCCAATTGCGCCTTAATCGCTGCAACATTACCCAATCCGCTGAAGTTCAGTTCGCAGAACCCGTCGCGCTACATGTTGAAACGCCAAACGGCCATCATGCGACAGATGCGGCATATCGATTTGCCGAAATGGTGACAAAGTGGAGATAGACTTCCCGGCGTATAACATGCCGGAAATCTGTCTTTTATGATTCCGAAAAAAATCTGCGGAGAAAAATTTTCCGATCTGCGGAGAATGATTGTTCAATCTCCGCAGAAAAATACGGCATCGTGCGGAGACTGGAGTGCCACAACGTGCTGACGTTGAAGAATAACGACAGAATATCACTAAAGTTTCTCAGCTTCAAAGCCCGGCGATACGTACTACACGAACGCCCAACTGCGACGGATGTTTCCGCAGATATCGGCTCAAAGTCATAGGTTCGAGCACCACTTTCTTGTGAATGCTGGAGGCATTGAGCAGGTGCAGTCTTCCTTGTTCCCATACGGCCAGTCCCAGGTGAGAAGTGTCCAACCCCTGTTTTTTCGTCACAATGGCCAAAATATCGCCGTCGTGTATGGCACCCAAAACGTCTTTTCCCTTGTCCAACAAAGACAGAGGTACGTATCTCACGGTCTTTCCGTTGAGCTCCTGTTCGTTTTCACGTATGCGCCGGAAATCCTCTGCACGGCCTTTCAGCATGGGATAAAGATCGGGATGAGAGCTCATATAGCTGAGCTTCAGCTTCTGTACGGCGGTGAACGGTACATATCCGTCGGACTTTCGGCCTTTCACTTCATACACGATACCCTGCCGCTCATTGCTTGCGATCCACTCGCTGAAATAATGGTTGCGCGAAGGATAGCCGTTTCGCTTCCCGTCCTTGTAACGTATGGTTTCCAGCTTCCGGCAGAATGTGTCGAACGAAGGGCTGTCTTCCCGGACGGTCAAAGTCTAAGCCACCACGTTTTCCACCAAAGTCGTACAGTCCAGTTCGTGTAAATTGACCACCAGCTCTTCCGTGGGATTCACTTCGAGCGTAGAGGCCACGTAAGGTATGCCTTCCAGTTGCCGGGCAAAATACAGCGGCAGATCGGTTCCGGCAGGTTGTTTCTTCCCCTCCGTCAGCAGTCTTACGACTTTTATCGAATCGGCTTTCGTATAGGTCAGGGCCGACAAGGGAAGAGACAAGCACAACGCTCCTCCCAATAGGCAATAAAATAAATTCCTCATCATCCTATTTTGAATAAAACATGTCCGGACAAAGGTAAGGTAAAAATCCTATAAGGTCGCAAAAAGCGGACGAACAATTTCCCGTCCGTCACATTATTTATTACCTTTGTAACTGACATGAGAAAGTTAGCATTCCTTTTAAGCCTCCTTATGGGCCCTGTTATCGGCACCCGGGCGCAACGGCCGGAAATTCTGGACCCGCATCTGCATACGTTGCAGGTGGTAGTGAATGACGATCCGCTCTTACCTCCCGTCATGAACTTGGGAGGCGGAAATCATGTGGAGATCGGGTTTGATGAGTTTTCACACGAATTTCATCGCTATATATATAAGGTGGAGCACTGCAACGCAGACTGGACGCCTTCGACACAAATCTTTGAATCCGACTACATGAACGGATTCAACGGCGAACCGATCGAGAATTATGAGAAAAGTTTCAATACGACCGTACTCTATACGCACTACTCCCTGCGCATTCCGAACGAAGACATTTCGCTTAAATTATCGGGCAACTATAAGGTGACGGTCTATAACGATGAAGGAGATGATCCGGTTCCGGTCCTGACCGCCAGCTTCAGTCTGGTGGAACCGGGTGTGGCCATAGGGACAACCATCAGTACCAATACCGATATAGACTTCAACAAGTCCCATCAACAGGTGGACCTGTCTATCAATTACGGACAGACCAGGGTGATCGATCCGCACCGAGAGCTGAAAATAGTGGTGATGCAAAACCGTCGCCTGGATAATTGCGTCATTAATCCGACGCCGAATATTCAAGCAGCCAACAAGATAGAGTTCACCCACAATCGGCAGTTGATATTTCCGGCCGGAAACGAATACCATAAATTCGAGATCCTGGACGTGCATGTCCCTACGCTGAATGTGGATAAGATAGACTGGTTCGACCCTTACTACCACGCCACGATATACCCCAACGCCACGGCCAGAAATTACCTCTATGACGAGGATCAGGACGGGGCGTTCATTATCCGCAACAGTGACAATGAGGACGTGGAGACGACGTGCTACTATATGTTCACTCACTTTACGCTGAAAAGTCCGCAACTGCCCGGCGGAGATGTGTATCTGAACGGGGCGTGGACCTACAATCGTTTCTTGCCCGAATACCGTATGACGTATAATCGTCAGGCCCAGGCCTACGAAGCTACGGTACTCCTTAAACAGGGTTACTATAACTTCAACTACCTTTTTGTGCCGGACGGCAGCACGGTGGGCGACAGCGGACCGACCGACGGCAACTTTTATGAAACGGAAAACGAATATATCATCTTAGTATATCAT
>JAJPYK010000129.1 GCA_021205005.1 Paraprevotella sp.
ATTTAATATCATGAGCACTATATTAGGAATAGATACAGGTTCCAATAGTCTTGGATGGGCGATTGTAAAGAGAGACGAAGAGGGAAAGTGCCAACTTTTTGAGCATGGTACACATGTCTTTCCAGAAGGAATGAAAATGGAGGGACAAGATGGATCCAAAGCTGCAGAACGCACAAAATACCGCAGTTCAAGGAAACATTATTGGCGCAGAAAGATACGCAAAATTCGCCTGCTGACGGTATTGATAGAGAATCATCTTTGTCCGCCTATATCCAAACAGCAGCTCCGGGACTGGCGTACCCGTAAGCTGTATCCACAAGATGAAACATTCATGAATTGGCAGCGTACGGAGGATAAAGAGAATATCAATCCGTACAGATTCCGCTGGATATGCCTCACGCAAAAACTCGACCTAACGGATCCGGTCCAAAAACAAATCTTGGAACGAGCACTTTATCACCTGAACCAACGTCGGGGATTCCTCAGCAATCGAAAAGAGAAGTCCGCAGATCCGGACGGAACGGTAAAACAGAGCATTTCCCAATTAAGTAAAGACATTAAGCAAGCCGGATGCCAATACCTGGGAGAGTACTTCTTCCAACTTTATCAGAAGGGAGAAAAAATACGTAAACATTACACAGCCAGGAACGAGCATTATCTCACTGAATTCCGCGCCATCTGTGAAAAACAAAATTTAGATCCAGACCTGAGAAATAAATTAGAGAAGGCTATTTTCTTCCAACGTCCGTTGAAATCACAGAAACAACAGATAGGATCATGTACGTTTGAGCCTAAAAAATCCCGTTGCTCTGCATCCCATCCTTTATATGAAGAATTTCGCATGTACAGTTTCATCAACCATATTAAAATGCAAACACCAAAAGATGAAACTCCACGCTTCTTGACTGAAGAAGAAAAGAAGAAAATTATTCCGCTTTTTCTTCGCGTAAGAAAGGGAAAAACGACTTTCCAATTTAAAGATATTGCCAAAGAATTGGCAGGAAGAAACAACTATTGTCATCTTGAAGACCCGAAAGACAAGCCCTATAAATTCAATTACTATATGGACACCACGGTGTCGGACTGTCCCGTCAATGCTCAACTGACGCAACTTTTCGGTCCGAACTGGGTGGAAGGGGCAAGCGAGATCTACACCCTGGCCAAAGGTGAAAGCAACATTGAGATCCTCAATGATATCTGGCATGTTTTATATTCCTACGATGATGAAACGCATTTGAAAGACTTTGCAAAAACACGTCTACAACTTAACGAGGAATAGTCCGATAAGTTTGCCCAAATCCAAATGCCGAAGGAGTTTGCCTCTTTAAGCTTGAAAGCCATCAAAAAGATACTTCCCAACCTGAAAGAATACGGATTGATCTACTCCGAAGCTGTATTCTTAGGTAACTTATGTGAAGTTTTACCCTCCTATATATGGCATACAAAAGAACTTCGTCAGGTGGCTATCGAAGGAGCTATTCAAGCCATACATGGAGAAAAAACACTTGGAGAGGAAAACACCAAAGAAGCTGCACTGAAAAACTTCTTAAAGACAAAGTATAATGTGACGGAAGAAAACCTCAAAAAGTTATATCACCAGTCCATGCTCGAAACCTTTCCCAAACAACGACCGAACGAAGACTGAATCTATCAATTGGGCAATCCCCGTACAAACAGCATACGAAACCCGATGGCGATGCGTTCGATGTTCCGAATGCGGAAAGTGGTAAACCTGCTCCTCAAAGAAAAGAAGATAGACGAGAATACGATTATCCATATCGAGTTCTCACGTTATCTCAATGACAACAATAAACGTAAAGCCATCCTGAACGAGCAGAAAAGAAATGAAAAAGAACGAAATGAATATAGGCAGAAAATAGAAGAGATGTACCAAGAAAAGGGCATCCGTCGTAATCCTTCCGACACAGACATACTCAAGTACCAACTTTGGGAAGAGCAAGACCATAAATGCCTGTATACCGGAAAGGAGATTTGCCTCACAGACTTTTTGGGTGACAATCCACAATACGACATCGAACACACCCTGCCTCGCAGTGCCGGAGGAGACAGTACCAGAATGAACCTTACTCTGTGTTCAAGCGTATTCAATCGAGACCAAAAGAAGACCCTACTTCCCTGCCAATTACCTGATCACGAAGCCATTTTACAACGTATCTCATGTTGGAAAGAGACATATGAAGATCTCAATCAGCGGATACGAAAATTAAAAAGGCCACATTGCTCCACGAAAGAACAAAAAGACAGCCTTATTCAAAGACGACACGAATTGGAAATCCAACGAGACTATTGGCGGGGAAAGTATCAACGTTTCATCATGGAAAAAGTACCGGAAGGCTTCTCAAGACGGCAAGGTACAGACATCAGCGTGATTTCACGTTATGCCCGTCTCTATCTGAAATCCGTATTTCCACGTGTGTATACAGTAAAAGGCATAGCGACCAGTGACTTCCGTAAAATATGGGGAATACAGGAGGAATATGAGAAGAAACAAAGAGATAATCATGCCCACCATTGTATCGATGCGATCACCATTGCCTGCATCGGCCCGAATGAGTACGGACAATTGGCGAAATATTACCACGAATTAGAAGAATACGAATTCGGCAGAGGAAAACGCCCACAATTCCCTGCACCTTGGCCTACGTTCGTTCAGGACATCAAACATATTCAGGACGACCTGCTCGTAACACATTATACCCCGGACAACATGCCCAAAGCAGACAAACGCCGCATTATGACACCACAAGGTAAGATAATGGCCCAAGGGGACTCGGCACGCGGATCATTACACTGCATTTCACACTACGGTGCCATAGAAAGAGAAGGGCAAATCAAATACGTAACACGAGCTGAATTATCAGGATTTAAAGAAAAATATATCGTGAATATTGTAGACGATGAAGTGCGGAGCAAGGTGGAACAAGCCGTGAAAGAATATGGTACTCTCGCCAAAGCCGTTGCAGCTGATGGCATTTGGATGAATAAAGAAAAAGGCATCCGCATCAAAAAAGTGAGATATTTTAATTCCGTACAAAAAGGCGTATTGGATATTTGCACCAACCGAGACCGTTCGAGACATGAATACAAACAAAAGGTTCACGTGCTGAATGACAAGAATTATATGATTGCCATTTACGAAGGAACAGATGAAAAGGGACGTATCAAAAGAGAATACGAAGAAGTGAACAACATGGCGGCTGCTGCATACTATCGTGCGAGCAACAAAACGTTTGCGGCAGAATATGATTTGATACCCAAATGCAGCCGTGAACACGGTTACCCCTTATGCTATCGTCTAAAAACAGGTACGATGGTATTCCTATACGAAAAAACGCCTGAAGAGGTTTGGGAATTAGACCGACAAGAATTGCTAAAGCGTTTATATAAGATTACAATCCTATCTTTATCCGATGGACGGATTACCCTCATGTACCATCAAGAGGCACGAAACTCATCGGACGTACCCCAAAAAGACGGTGCATTCCATATTAATGAAGACTTCAGACCTAAAATTCGTGTCAGCCTGAATCAATTCAAAGCTCTTGTAGAAGGAGTAGACTTTAAACTCAATGAATTAGGAGAAATCAAAAGATTAAGATAAGGGGATATGATCAAACAAACATTAATGTTCAAGAATCCGGCAGACCTCTCTTTACGACAAAACCAACTGGTCATACGACAAAAGGATATTGACCGCGAGGTCACACGTCCAATTGAAGACATCGGCGTGATCGTAATAGAAAGTCAGATGGTAAAAATGACAGTCCCCCTGCTGAACGAATTAGCCAATCAAAACGTAGCCGTGATCTTTTGCGACGAACGTACCATGCCCAAATCCATGCTAATGACGTTAGAAGGCAATGCCACTCTGCAAGAGTCCTATCGGGCTCAAGCAGAGGCTACATTGCCAATGAAGAAAAAGATATGGAAACAAATTGTAGAAACCAAAATCAAGAATCAAAGTAAGCTGCTCCATAAGATAGGGAAAGACGGAGATGTTCTCAAATCCTATTATATGAACGTAAAGTCGGGAGACAGCGACAATCGTGAAGGAACGGCAGCCAAAATCTATTGGAACATGCTGTTGGGACAACAATTCAAACGCGCACGCGACGGTACGCCGCCCAACAATCTGCTCAATTACGGATATGCCATATTACGTGCCGCCGTAGCACGGGCACTATTGGGTTCCGGACTTTATCCCGCATTCGGCATATTCCATCGTAACCGATACAACGCCTTTCCTTTAGCCGATGATATGATGGAACCTTATCGTCCGTTTGTCGACGAGACAGCCTACCATTTATACTATGATGGAAACCATTCCGAACTGGACCAAGATGCTAAATTCGAATTGCAACGCATATTATTTTGCGACGTAAAGATGGGACAGGTCACCAGACCGTTAGAAATCGCCCTCAGTTCCACCACGGCATCTCTACTGAAAGCATTCCGGAACGAAACAGATAAATTGTCATTACCTCTTCTGGAATGAGCGAGAACCGCTTAAATGCCTACCATATCATGTGGCTATTTGTATTCTTCGACCTTCCGGTAACGACCAAAAAAGAAATGAAAGAGGCAGCACTATTCCGCAAGAATTTAATGAAGAACGGATTCATCATGCTCCAATATTCGGTCTATATCAGGCATTGCGGATCATACGAAAGTCAAACCGTTCATGTCAAACGAGTGAAATCATTCCTCCCGGAAACCGGTATGGTCAGCATCCTGAGCGTAACGGACAAACAATACGGGGACATTGTCAACTATTGGGGAAAGGAAAAGAAGAAACTTGCTACAGCCCCGCTCCAATTGGAATTATTCTAATCACAACCCTTTCCTATAACACAAAAAAATGAGAAAGACCTTATTTATTCTTTCCGGCGCATTTTTGTTGTCCGCGGAAACCCTACAAGCCGCAACAATGACGGAATGCCGTTGCGACAACACCCGTGTAGTTACCGATAAAGACGCACGCTATGCGAAAACCCGACGGCCAGAAGTGAAAGACCGCCTGTTTCATACCCAAGCCGTTGAAGACCAAATCGCACGGGCCTCCAAACTGCTGACCAATATGAAACTGATCTGGATGTTCGGCAACTGCTTCCCCAACACACTCGACACCACCGTCCATTTCCGCAAAGGAGAAGACGGGAAAAACGATACTTTCGTATATACCGGCGACATTCATGCCATGTGGCTACGCGACTCCGGAGCGCAAGTATGGCCATACGTCCAATTGGCCAAATCCGATAAAGAACTCAAAGCCATGATCGAGGGGGTCATCCGGAGACAATTCAAATGTATTATCCTTGACCCCTATGCCAATGCTTTCAACGACGGTCCCACCGGAGGAGAGTGGCAAAGCGACCAGACCGACATGATCCCGGAAGTACACGAACGCAAATGGGAAGTCGACTCACTCTGTTACCCTCTGCGGTTGGCCTATGCCTACTGGAAAGAAACCGGCGATAACTCCATCTTCGACAA
>JAJPYK010000049.1 GCA_021205005.1 Paraprevotella sp.
GAGTTATTGTCTGTACGTATCAAAAAGCGTAATTTTGGATTACGAAAAAACAGAGAGTATAATTAACAAACAAATAAAACATATATGGCTGAAGCTATAGATATTCGTGAATTGAATGAACGAATCGAGAGACAGAGTGCTTTTGTAACGAATTTAATGACCGGCATGGATCAGGTGATTGTAGGTCAGAAGCATCGGGTCGAATCTCTTTTAATTGGATTGTTGAGTGACGGACATGTGTTGTTGGAGGGTGTGCCGGGATTGGCGAAGACCTTGGCAATAAAGACGCTGGCCTCGTTGGTCGACGGCAAATTCAGTCGGGTGCAGTTTACACCGGATTTATTGCCGGCCGATGTGGTCGGCACCATGATGTACAGTCAGAAAGAAGAAATGTTCATCGTGCAGCGCGGTCCGATTTTCGCCAATTTCGTTTTGGCGGATGAAATCAACCGTGCTCCGGCCAAAGTGCAGAGCGCGTTGCTGGAGGCCATGCAGGAACGTCAGGTGACGATCGGTAAAGAAACATATAAGCTGCCCGAACCTTTTTTAGTACTGGCTACACAGAATCCTATCGAGCAGGAAGGTACATATCCGCTTCCGGAAGCCCAGGTAGACCGTTTTATGTTGAAAGTGATTATAGACTATCCCAAAATCGAGGAGGAGAAGAAAATCATTCGCCAGCAGATTAAGGGAGATAAGGTGGCGGTGCGTCCTATTTTGACAACGGCGGAAATCATCGAAGCCAGGAATGTGGTGAGAGAAGTCTATTTGGATGAAAAAATAGAGCAATATATCGCTGATATTGTTTTTGCTACGCGTTATCCTGAACAATATGGATTGAAGGATTTGAAGAATTACATCGAATTCGGCGGTTCTCCTCGTGCTTCCATCAATTTGGCGTTGGCCGCCCGCGCTTATGCGTTTATCAAGCGTCGGGGATATGTTATTCCTGAGGATGTCCGGGCCGTGGCGCATGATGTGTTGAGGCACCGTGTAGGCTTGTCATACGAAGCTGAGGCGAACAATGTAGGCAGTGAAGAGATTATCAGCCAGATATTGAATAAAGTAGAAGTACCCTAATTGTCTGGAGATGGATACAAGTGAGATTTTAAAACGGGTTCGTCAGATCGAGATCAAGACGAGAGGTCTGTCTAATAATATCTTTGCCGGAGAATACCACTCGGCTTTCAAGGGACGTGGTATGGCTTTCTCGGAAGTCCGGGAATACCAGTACGGTGACGATATCAGAGACATCGATTGGAATGTGACGGCACGTTTTAACCGTCCTTTTGTGAAAGTCTTTGAAGAGGAGCGTGAGTTGACCGTCATGCTCCTGATCGATGTGTCGGGCAGTTTAAGCTTCGGTACCGTTTCTCAGAGTAAAAGGGATATGGTTACGGAGATTGCGGCCACCTTGGCATTTTCTGCCATTCAGAATAATGACAAGATCGGTGTGATTTTCTTTTCGGACAGGATAGAGAAGTTCATTCCGCCTAAAAAAGGCCGTAAGCATATCCTTCGTATCATACGGGAATTGATAGATTTTACGCCCGAGAGTAAGGCTACCAATATCGGCGAAGCCATAGAGTATCTTACACAGGCTATTAAACGGCGTTGTACCGCATTCTTGTTGAGTGATTTCATCGATAGAAAGGATTATCAGACGGCACTGACTGTGGCTAATAGGAAACACGATGTGGTAGCGATTCAGGTATATGATCGCCGTATGGCTGACTTGCCCGATGTGGGATTGATGAAAGTTTGTGATGCGGAAACGGGGCCTGAACAATATATCGATACTTCGAGTCGTAAAGTGAGACAAGCTCATCACGATTGGTGGAAGAATCGGCAGAATGTATTGCAGACCTTATTTACCAAAAGTAATGTTGACTCAGTTTCCATTCGTACGGATCAGGACTATGTGGCTTCGTTGATGACATTATTCGCCAAACGAAATTGAACATGAAAATGTATTGTAATAAGTATTGTAGTTTTCTTCGGTTGTGTGGGTGCATTGCGGTGTGCTTTTGGTGTGTTGTGGCCGTTCGTGCTCAAGTGACGGTAGATGCAAAAATAGACTCTTTGGAACTCCTTGTCGGCGAACAGACACGTATTACGTTGGAAGTCAGTGCGGATGCCAAAGCAAAATTGGAGATGCCACAACTTAAGGCGGGAGATACGATCACGCAGGGAGTGGAAGTGGTTGATGTGGCTAAGCCAGACACTCAGCAACTGAACGAAGGGGCGAGACTTTTGATCTCACAGAGTTATACCGTGACCTCCTTTGATTCAGCTTTATATTATCTCCCTCCCTTTGTCGTTAAAGCAGATGGTAAGGATTATCAATCTAAGAATTTAGCCCTGAGGGTTCTATCAGTTCCGGTGGATACGGTGCATGTCGATCGCTTTTACGGTCCGAAAGATATTATGGAACCGCCGTTCTCTTGGTCGGATTGGTCGGTCATTTTCTGGTTATCCGTAGTTTTGCTTTTATGGGTATTGATGCTATCCTATATCTATATTCGTTTCCGAGACAATAAACCGATCATTAAAATGATAAAGTTGTCTCCCAAGGTACTTCCGCATACAAAGGCAATGCAGGAATTTGACCAGATGAAAGCGGAAAAAGCATGGGCTAAAGAAGATTCAAAAGAATATTATACCCGTTTGACTTCGATCTTGCGTACATATATAGAAAAACGCTATGGTTTCAATGCAATGGAAATGACCTCTTCTGAGATTATAGACAGATTGTTGAAAGAGCAGACGAACGAGACGTTGGACGAGTTGCGTACATTGTTCCAGACTGCTGACCTCGTTAAATTTGCAAAGCATAATACGCTGATCAATGAAAACGATGCGAACTTGGTGAACGCAATAGAGTTTATTAATCAAACTAAGATAGAAATAGATCCGAAAGAAAAAGATATACCGGACGAGGCCGAGATTGAACAGAAACGTAGCAAGCGAACTCTTGTCAGCATGAGAATGACGTTGTTGGTGCTTACGTTGGCGGGAGTGGCCTTGTTAGGTTGGATTTTATGGATGGTTTATGGCTTGATTGCATAAAAAACGATGAATTATGACTTTTGCTAATATTGAATATTTCTTTTTATTGCTCTTGTTCATACCTTATATTTTATGGTATGTGCTCAAGAACAAGAAGAAAGAACCTACATTGTTAGTCTCTGATACGACTGCTTATCGCTATGCCCCTAAGAGTTATAAGAATCATCTGATTCATGCTCCTTTCGTTTTGCGCTTGATCACTTTTGTCATGATTGTAGTGGTGTTGGCTCGTCCGCAAACTACGAATAGTTGGAAAAATACTCAAGTAGAAGGGATAGACATTATGTTGGCTGTCGATGTCTCTACGAGTATGTTGGCTGAGGATTTGAAACCGAATAGATTGGAGGCTGCCAAGCAGGTCGCTTCTGAATTTATTGTCGGAAGGCCTAATGACAACATCGGTTTGACAATTTTTGCGGGTGAGGCTTATACCCAATGTCCGATGACCACGGATCATGCCGTGCTTTTGAATCTGTTTCACGGAATTAAAACAGATATTGCTCAACGTGGAATGATAGAAGATGGTACGGCCATCGGCATGGGAATAGCTAATGCCGTATCCCGTTTAAAGGATAGTAAGGCCAAAAGCAAGGTCATTATTTTGTTGACGGACGGTTCGAACAATGCCGGCGACATTTCCCCGTTGACAGCTGCTGATATCGCTAAAAGTTTCGGTATACGTGTGTATACTATTGGAGTAGGTACCAATGGAATGGCGCCTTATCCCATGCCTGTAGCTGGTGGCGTGCAATATTTGAATGTACCGGTTGAAATTGATACGAAGACGTTGGCTGCCATTGCTCAAAAAACGGATGGCGAATTCTATCGAGCTACGGATAATAAGAAGTTGGAGGCCGTATACAGGGATATTGATAAGCTGGAAAAGACGAAGTTGAACGTCAAACAGTATAGCAAACGTTATGAGGCCTACGCGTTGTTTGCATGGATTGCAGCATTGGCTCTTTTGCTTGAATTCTTGCTACGTGCGACTATCTTGAAGAAAATCCCCTAATTCATTCAGATTATGTTTCGTTTTGAAGAACCATTATATTTGTATTTTCTCCTGTTGATCCCTTTGTTGGCAGGATTGCATTATGCTACGAATTACTATAGTAGGAAAAGACAGATGCGTTACGGAAACATCGAGTTGCTATAAAATCTGAAGCCAGATGTGTCTGTGGCCCGTCGCGAAGTTAAAACTTGGTTGATGCTTATAGCATTGGCCTTGTTGATATTCACTTTGGCACGTCCTCAGTTCGGAACGAAAGTGGACACCCGTAAGCGTCAGGGAATAGAGGCTATCATTGCAATGGATATTTCCAACTCTATGTTAGCTGAGGATGTGACTCCCAGCCGTCTGGACAAATCGAAAATGTTGGTGAGCAGTATCGTGGATAAGATGGTAGACGACAAAATCGGTTTGATCGTATTTGCCGGCGAGGCTTATACCCAATTGCCAATTACCAGCGATTATGTGTCGGCTAAAATGTTCTTGGAGACTATCAATCCGTCCATGATTACTACTCAAGGAACAGATATTAAGGAGGCGATAAGTTTGGCCATGAAAAGTTTTACTTCCAATCAAGACGTAAGCAAGGCGATCTTTATTATTACGGATGGAGAGGATAATGAAGGCGGTTCCGTAGAAATGGCGAAAGCCGCGGCTGATAAGGGCATTAAAGTATATGTGTTGGGTGTGGGATCGCCGCAGGGTGCTCCAATACCTGTGGCCGGAAGTTCACGATATATGTTGGATAACAATGGCAACGTGGTGGTTTCCAAGTTGAATGAACAAATGTGTCGGGAGATTGCGGCTGCCGGACAAGGGGCTTATATTTATGTAGATAACAGCTCGTCCGCACAAAGTAAACTGTCGGAGTATGTGGACAAGTTAGCAAAGAACGGTATAGAAAGTACGGCCTACTCAGAATATGATGAGCAGTTTCAGGCAGTAGCTTTATTGGCTCTGTTCATGCTTATCCTCGATGTGCTTATTATAGAGCGGAAGAATCCGTTGTTTAAAGGAATTAAGTTATTTCGTAAATAAGAAAAGAAGATATGTTACGCGGGATGTATAAATATGGATTGTCTTTATGTTTGTGTTGCATGATATCTGTGTCATGGGCGCAAAAGAAGAACGATCGAGATTATTTGAGGAGTGGCAATCGTCTTTATCGCGATAGTATGTATACCAAAGCGGAAGTGGACTACCGTAAAGCTATTGAAGCGAACGGGCGTTTCTCGCAAGCTTATTTCAATTTAGGTAATTCTTTGCTCAGGCAACAGAAACCTAAGGATTCCATGCAAGCATATGAACAGGCCGTGAAGTTGGAAACGAACAATGGGCGTCTGGCTTCCATGTATCATAACATGGGTGTCATTCTTCAGAG
>JAJPYK010000305.1 GCA_021205005.1 Paraprevotella sp.
CCTTTCAATTTGGGCTCAATTTTCTCTTTTGCTGCTGTAGTCAGGTCTTTTTTGTTGTATATAGGGCGGGGCGGATGAGTGGGGGTGATAGGGATTCCGCTCGATTTTCGCCTACCGTTTCCGGAGAATATAGAGGGCCGGAAAGGGGGCTTTGGAGGGGCGAAAATCAATTGGCGCAGATTGAGAAATTTTTCTCCGCAGATTGAATTTTTTTTCTCCGCAGATTGATTTGACCAGTTCCGCAAGGGAAAAACGGGGCGTGAAGCAGGGTTCTTGTTTTCCGGTACGACCCTCTTCACGCCCTTGCTTTTTTAAATGCGGATGAGCGTACTGATTTTCGTATCGTCGTCGAATATCTCGCGTCCGTTCAGTCCTTCTCCTGTCAGCTCGATAATGAAGTTGATGTAGATGTGTGCCGGATTGAACTTCTTCACTAAGTTGTAGGCAGACTTCATCGAACCTCCGGTATCCAGCTGGTCTTCGTGGATTAGCACCACGTCTTTCGTGTCGATGGCATCCTTATGTATTTCGATCGTGTCCTTGCCGTATTCTTTCATATAAGACTCCTTCAGCGTTTCGGCGGGGAGCTTTCCGGGTTTTCTGCACATGACAAATCCCGCTCCCAATTTAACGGCAAGGGCAGCTCCGAGGATGAAGCCGCGCGACTCTATGCCGACCACCTTCGTGATCCCTTTGTCCTTGTATATTTCGTAGAGTTCATTGAGCATGATCTTCATGCATTTGGGGCTTTTAAAAAGTGTCGTCACGTCCTTGAACTGTATTCCGGGGATAGGGAAGTTCGGAATGTTCCGCAGATTTTCCATTAATGTTAGATTATTCATAACCAGTAGTTTATCTGTTGATAATTTAAGTTTTGTTTCACGTGAAACGTAGGGCCTGCCTTATCTGCCCAGGAGGACGAGCAATACATTGATGTCGCTCGGCGACACGCCCGGAATGCGTCCGGCCTGGGCCAAGGTTTTCGGGTTGATCTTTTCCAGTTTTTGTCGGGCCTCGGTAGAGAGCGAGTTCATGTTTCGATAGTCGAACTTACCCTTGATCTTGATATTCTCCAGCCGCTGCATTTTATCCGCGATGATTCTTTCCCGGGCGATGTATCCGTGATACTTCATTTGTATTTCGGCGGCTTCGGTGATTTCTTCTCGTCGGTCGCTGAATGAGTCGAGGATGGTTTGGAGCGGCTCTATGTGTTCTGCGATGTTCTTCACCGTGATTTGCGGACGGTTGATGAGCTCGAACAGTTTACATCCGTATTTCAGCGGTGTGGTGCTTAACGATTCCAAGGCCGGATTGATGAGAGCCGGTTTCAGCGAGAACTCGCAGCAAAAATCCACAATGCGGCGGATGCCTTCTTTTTTGGACAGCCAATAATCGTAACGTTCCCGTGTGGCCAATCCCAACTGATAAGAACGTTCCGTGAGACGTGCATCGGCATCGTCCTGACGCAGCAGGATGCGATATTCGGCTCTGGAGGTGAACATTCGGTAAGGCTCGTCCACGCCCTTCGTCACCAGATCGTCGATTAATACGCCGATATTGGATTCGTCACGGTGCATGATGAACGGTTCGCTTCCCGAACACTTTAAGGCTGCGTTGAGACCTGCTACGATACCTTGTCCGCCGGCCTCTTCGTATCCGGTCGTTCCGTTGACTTGTCCGGCCATGAACAGGCCCGATATGATTTTCGATTCCAACGTATGCTTCAGTTGGGTGGGGTCGAAGAAATCATATTCGATGGCATAGCCCGGACGATAGACGGCTAAATCGCGAAATGCCGGAATCCGTTTCAGCGCGTCTATCTGCACGTGGAGCGGAAGGCTCGATGAAAAGCCGTTCAGATAATATTCCTGTGTACTTTCCCCTTCCGGCTCTAAAAAAAGCTGATGACGATCGCGGTCCGGAAAAGTGACCAGTTTCGTTTCTATGCTCGGGCAGTAGCGAGGGCCGATACTTTGGATTTGTCCGTTATAAAGGGGCGAATCCGGAAGCCCGCTTCTGAGCATATCGTGTACGTCCGGATTGGTATAACAAGTCCAACAAGGCAGTTGTTTCAGTTTTCGGTAATCGCCGATAAACGAAAATTTGTGGTAATCCTGTTCTCCGTCCTGGCGTTCCATTTCATCGAAATGTACGCTTCTTCCGTCGATGCGTACCGGTGTGCCGGTTTTCATTCTTCCGGCAGTGATGCCATGACGTACGATGGATTCGGTCAGATGATATGAGGCCGGTTCTGCCACTCGGCCGCCCGGAAGTTGGGTATGTCCGATGTGCATCAATCCGTTGAGAAACGTTCCGGTCGTCAGGATGACGCAGCGTGCTTTGAATACTACGTCGAAATAGGTCTTTACGCCGACCACTTCTCCATGTTCTGCCAGAAGTTCCTTGACCTGGTCTTGCCAGATTTGCAGGTTAGGCGTATTCTCCAAGATTTCTCGCCATGCCCAAATGAATTTGCCCCGGTCGCACTGGGCGCGTGGACTCCACATGGCCGGGCCTTTCGATCGGTTGAGCATGCGGAACTGTATGGCGGTGCGGTCGGTCACGATACCCATGTGACCGCCCAGCGCGTCGATTTCACGGACGATCTGCCCTTTGGCTATGCCTCCCACGGCCGGGTTGCAGCTCATTTGTCCTATCTTGTTCATGTCCATGGTGATGAGGCATGTCCTTGCTCCCATCTTGGCCGAGGCCGCCGCCGCTTCGCAGCCAGCATGGCCGCCTCCGATAACGATTACATCGTAGTCGAACTTCATTTTTCTATTCTTTTTATGTGCACAAAAGTAGTGATTTTTAGGAATATAATTCAGATATTTCTTGGTGTTATTCAGGATTTAGAGTAATTTTGCAGAACCTTATCAGGCGGATGAAGAATAGGAATATCCTTTATGTTATTTATTAAATATTTAAAATTCAATCATTTATGTGGTTATGTGATTCATCTATTGGTAGGAAAGTCGTGATGTCGGTTACCGGTATTGCGCTTGTCCTGTTCTTGACGTTTCATGCGTCAATGAACGTTGTGGCTCTGTTCTCGGCAGATGGCTATAACATGATTTGTGAATTTCTGGGTTCCAACTGGTATGCTGTAGTGGCTACGCTGGGATTGGCAGCTTTGGTGGTTATTCACATCATTTACGCTTTCTGGCTGACGATGCAAAACCGTAAGGCTCGCGGAGACAACCGTTACGACGTGACGAGCAAGCCTGATAAGGTAGAATGGGCTTCGCAGAATATGCTGGCATTGGGAATTATCGTCGTGCTGGGTATGATTCTGCACTTGTACAATTTCTGGTATAACATGATGTTTGCCGAGTTGGCCGGCAATCCCTACATGGGCGGCCTGGCTGCGACCGACGGTTACGGTTACATCTTGGCTACATTCAGCAATCCTGTGTATACCGTATTGTATGTGATTTGGCTGGTAGCCCTGTGGTTCCATTTGACTCACGGCTTTTGGAGCGCTACCCAGACCTTGGGATGGAACGGCAAGATTTGGTTCAATCGTTGGAAATGTATCGGATGTATCTACGTGACCATCGTCATTCTGGCATTCTTGGTTGTTGCATTGTATTTTTCTTTCTGCGGCGGTTGCAGTGCAGGTGCATGCTACTAATAATTAATTTATGAATCATTAAATGGAAAACGAGTTATGACAAAGATAATCGATTCTAAGATTCCGGAAGGACCGGTAGCTGAGAAATGGACCAATTATAAGGCTCATCAGAAATTGGTGAACCCCGCCAACAAACTCCGTTTGGATATTATCGTGGTAGGTACGGGCTTGGCCGGTGCTTCTGCCGCCGCTTCTCTCGGCGAAATGGGATTTAAAGTATTTAATTTCTGTATTCAGGATTCTCCGCGTCGTGCGCATTCCATCGCAGCGCAAGGAGGTATCAATGCAGCCAAGAATTACCAGAATGACGGTGACTCCGTATACCGTTTGTTCTATGATACAGTAAAAGGAGGAGACTATCGTGCGCGTGAAGCCAACGTATATCGCTTGGCCGAAGTTTCCAATAACATTATAGACCAGTGCGTGGCACAAGGCGTGCCTTTTGCACGTGAGTACGGCGGCATGTTGGCCAACCGTTCGTTTGGCGGTGCGCAGGTATCGCGTACCTTTTATGCTAAAGGACAGACGGGACAACAGTTGCTTTTGGGAGCTTATTCAGCTCTGAGCTGTCAGGTCAATGCCGGTACGGTGAAACTGTTCACCCGTTACGAAATGATGGATCTGGTGATGATCGACGGCCGTGCCCGCGGTATCATCGCCCGCAATCTGGTGACCGGTAAATTGGAGCGTTTTGCAGCACATGCCGTAGTTATCGCTACCGGCGGATACGGCAATACCTATTTCCTTTCTACGAATGCAATGGGATGCAACTGTTCGGCAGCCATGCAATGTTACCGTAAAGGCGCGTATTTCGCCAATCCGGCTTACGTACAGATCCACCCGACATGTATTCCCGTACATGGCGACAAGCAGTCGAAGCTGACGTTGATGTCGGAGTCGTTGCGTAACGACGGTCGTATTTGGGTTCCGAAGAAACTGGAAGATGCCAAGGCATTGCAGGCCGGTACGAAGAAAGGCAGCGACATTCACGAGGAAGATCGCGACTATTATTTGGAACGCCGTTATCCGGCATTCGGTAACTTGGTACCCCGTGACGTGGCTTCTCGTGCCGCAAAAGAACGTTGCGACAAGGGCTTCGGCGTGAACAATACCGGTTTGGCCGTATTCCTCGACTTTTCTGAAAGTATCGAGCGTTTGGGCATCGATGTCGTTCTGCAGCGTTACGGCAACTTGTTCGATATGTATGAAGAAATCACCGACGTCAATCCCGGAAAGCTGGCCAATGAGATCAACGGCGTGAAATACTACAACCCGATGATGATCTATCCGGCTATCCATTATACGATGGGCGGTATCTGGGTGGACTATGAACTCCAGACTTCCATCAAGGGACTGTTCGCTATCGGCGAGTGCAACTTCTCCGATCACGGTGCCAACCGTTTGGGTGCATCGGCGTTGATGCAAGGTCTGGCCGACGGTTACTTCGTGTTGCCTTATACCATCCAGAATTATCTGGCCGATCAGATCACCGTGCCGCGCTTCTCTACCGATCTGCCCGAATTTGACGCAGCCGAGAAAGACGTGCAGGCCCGTATCGAGCATTTGATGAGCATTCACGGTAAAGAGTCGGTAGACTCCATCCATAAGAAGTTGGGCCACATCATGTGGGAGTATGTAGGTATGGGCCGTACGGCAGAAGGCTTGAAGAAGGCGTTGGAACTTTTGAAAGACATCCGGAAGGAATTCGAGACCAACCTGTTCATCCCGGGTTCGAAAGAAGGCGTGAACGTGGAATTGGAGAAAGCGCTCCGTTTGAACGATTTCATCACGATGGGCAGCCTGATTGCTTATGACGCCCTGAAC
>JAJPYK010000037.1:0-5060 GCA_021205005.1 Paraprevotella sp.
TCTGGGCTTTGCGCATAAAAAAGGTTGTGCCAACGTTTTGACACAACCTCTTGTGATTTCATTCGGTCAACGTGTCAGAACAGACTCCACGACACGGTGAGACCTGCCATGACAATAGATACCATCGACATCAGTTTGATAAGGATGTTCAAACTGGGCCCGGACGTATCCTTGAACGGGTCGCCTACGGTATCGCCCACTACGGTGGCATGATGCACGTCGCCGCCCTTACCGCCGAAGTTTCCTTCTTCCACATATTTCTTGGCGTTGTCCCATGCACCGCCGGCGTTGGCCATGAAGACAGCCAATACGAATCCGGCCGACAAGCCCCCTACCAATAAGCCGATGACACCCGGTACGCCGAAAATCAGTCCGGTAGCTATCGGGGCAACGATGGCCAGCAGGGACGGGAATACCATTTCACGTTGTGCGCCCTTGGTGGAAATCTGTACGCAACGGGCATAATCCGGTTCGGCCGCGCCTCTAAGGATCCCTTTGATTTCCCCGAACTGCCGCCGCACTTCCTGCACCATGTGGGCGGCTGCGCGACCTACGGCATTCATCGTCAGGCCACAGAACAAAAAGGCCATCATGCTTCCGATGAACATGCCGGAGAGGACCTTGGGATTCATGAGCGTGACGTCGTAATAAGTCATGAAATCGGTGAAAGTCGCTTCGTGGACGGGGATTTGCGTGCCGTCGGCCATCGTCAGTAGAGTGGCCCCCAAACGAGTTAGACCGATGCGGATCTCTTCAATGTATGAAGCCAGCAGGGCCAGTCCGGTCAATGCGGCCGATCCGATGGCAAAGCCTTTTCCTGTGGCGGCCGTCGTGTTGCCGAGCGAATCCAAGGCATCGGTACGCTTACGTACCTCAGGACCCAGTCCGCTCATCTCGGCGTTGCCTCCGGCATTATCGGCAATGGGACCGTAGGCGTCCGTGGCCAGCGTGATGCCCAATGTGGACAACATGCCTACGGCAGCGATACCGATACCGTAAAGCCCCATGCTCACATGAGTGAAATCAAAACCGGAAGCCAGCCAATAGGACAGGATGATGCCGACGACGACGGCGATGACCGGTATGGTGGTAGACACCATACCCAGTCCGATACCGGAGATGATCACCGTGGCCGGTCCTGTCTTTCCGCTCTCGGCCAACCGTCGGGTGGGAGTATAGGACTGTGAGGTGTAGTATTCCGTAGAACGTCCGATGACGACACCGACCAATAGTCCGATGACTACGGCTAACGAAATGTTCACCCAGTTCTCCAGTTGCAAGGCCCACAAAATGACGAATGTCGCCACGACGATCAGGGCGGAACTGAGGTTCGTACCTACGGACAGCGATTTCAACAAGTCTTTCATGCCGGCATCCTCTTTGGTGCGTACGGAGAAGATGCCGAGTATGGAGAGAATGATACCTACGGCCGCGATCAGCATCGGTGCGATGACAGCCTTGAATTGCATGCTGATGTCACCGGTGTTCATGAAAGCGGCGGCTCCGAGGGCGGCAGTCGCCAGGATGGAACCGCAGTAGGATTCATACAAGTCGGCTCCCATGCCGGCTACGTCGCCCACGTTGTCACCTACGTTGTCGGCGATGGTGGCCGGGTTGCGCGGGTCATCTTCCGGGATGCCGGCTTCTACTTTGCCTACCAGATCGGCCCCTACATCGGCCGCTTTGGTATAGATGCCTCCTCCCACACGGGCAAACAAAGCTTGCGTGCTGGCTCCCATTCCGAAAGTCAGCATGGTGGTGGTAATCATACACAGTTTGGCGGTAGGTGCATTGAAGTCGGAAGGGATAAAGCTATCCAATAAGATATACCAGAACGAGATGTCGAACAGTCCCAGTCCGACCACGACCAGGCCCATGACCGCTCCGCTGCGGAAGGCTACGCGCAGGCCCTTGTTGAGCGAATGTTGGGCGGCGTGCGCCGTGCGGGCCGAAGCATAAGTTGCCGTCTTCATACCCAGGAAACCCGACAGGCCGGAGAAGAATCCGCCGGTGAGGAAGGCCATCGGCACCCATGAATTCTGCAAACTGAAGCCGTAGGCCATAATCGAAAACAGTATCACGAGACCTAAAAAGACCAGTCCCACTATTTTGAACTGTTGTTTCAGGTAAGACATGGCGCCCTGTCGGACATGCGAGGCTATTCTTTGCATGGCGGGGGTGCCTTCACTCTCTTTCATCATCTGGCGGTAGAAGAACCAAGCCAAAAGCAAGGCTAATAAGGATGATACGGGAATCATCCAGAAAAGGATATGATCCATAGTAAAATGTGTGTTCGAGTTAACAGTATGTTATATTCGTGGCTAAGATAATGAAAAAATGATAATAGAAAAAGATTTTTTGGGTTAAAAGAACCTTTTTTTATGCGTTCCGTTTGTTTTTCTTATAGAGGCAGGCGGCTGGGATGAATGCGGTTAGGGAGAATATGGAAAAAGAAAAGAGGGTGTGTCATAATTCAAATTTTGAGATTGACAACTTATAATCTGTAAGTATCCTCCGTTGAACTAAGCAAAAACAACCTTATAAAGCTCTCCACGAAGCTCTATATGGTTGTTTTTATTGAATGAAGTTTCTGATTATTACTTTTTCAAAGTGCTTTTTGAATTATGACACACCCTCTTAGGGGGTATTTCAGTTCGGGATTATTTCTTCAGTTTGGCCAGACTTTCTTTCAAGGCCGCTATTTTGCTTTCGGCGTCGGCCTGCTTCTTGCGCTCCATCTCCACTACCGCAGCGGGGGCATTGGCAACGAAACGTTCGTTGGAAAGCTTCTTCAATACGCCGGTCAGGAAGCCTTCCAGATGTTTCAGCTCGGCTTCCTGCTTGGCTATTTCGGCCTCCGCATCTATCAGGTTGCCCAATGGGATGGCATATTCCGTTGTGCCTACCATGAATGAGGCCGTACCTTCGCCCTTCTGTGCCACGGTTTGGATCGGATTCAAATTAGCCATCTTGATGACCACGCTGTCGAAGTAGGCTTCCGGATTCTCGCCCGTCACTTCGAGCGTCAGCACCTCTTTCGGGGCAATGTTCTTTTGGTTACGCACGGTACGTACACCGACCACGATATTTTTCACCTGTTCGATATGAGCGATGAGAGCGGCGTCTTCCGCTGTCGGAGCGGCTGTGTGAAGCGGAGCAATCATGATGCTTTCGCCCGGCAGGCGGTCGTAAAAATGTTGCCATAACTCTTCGGTGATGAACGGCATGAACGGATGCAACAATTTCAGCAGGGTGTCGAAGAATGAGAGGGTCTGTTCGTAGGTTTCGCGGTCGATCGGTTGGCCGTACGCCGGTTTGATCATTTCCAGATACCAGCTCGAGAACTCGTCCCAGAACAGTTTATAGACGGCCATGAGTGCTTCGCTCAGACGATATTTGCTGAACAGGTCGGCCACTTCGGCTGCCGTGGTCTTCAACATGGCGTTGAACCATCGGGTGGCGATGGAGGCGCATTCGGGTTGCGGAATGTCAGCCGTCTGCCAACCTTTCACGAGCCGGAAGGCGTTCCAGATCTTGTTGTTGAAGTTACGCCCTTGTTCGCACAGCGCCTCGTCGAACAGGATGTCGTTGCCGGCCGGAGCGGACAGCATCATGCCCATGCGCACGCCGTCGGCGCCGAAACGTTCGATCAAGTCGAGCGGGTCGGGACTGTTGCCCTGCGATTTGCTCATCTTGCGTCCCAGTTTGTCGCGCACGATGCCGGTGAAGTAGACATTCTTGAACGGCATCTTACCCTCGTATTCATAGCCGGCCATGATCATACGGGCCACCCAGAAGAAGATAATGTCCGGACCGGTCACGAGGTCGGAAGTGGGGTAGTAGTAGTTGATTTCTTCGTTCCCCGGATGGTTGATGCCGTCGAAGAGCGAGATAGGCCACAGCCAACTGGAGAACCAGGTGTCGAGGGCATCCTCGTCCTGTCGCAGGTCGGCTGCCGTCAATCGGTCGTTTCCGGTTTTGAGCCGTGCTGCGGCGAGGGCTTTCTCTGCCGTTTCGGCCACGACGAATCCCCCTTGCGGCAGGTAATAAGCCGGGATGCGGTGTCCCCACCATAGCTGACGGCTGATGCACCAATCCTTGATGTTTTCCATCCAATACCGGTAAGTGTTTTTGTACTTGGACGGATAGAATTTGATTTCGTCGTTCATCACGGGAGCGAGCGCGATTTGTGCCAGATGTTCCATTTTAAGGAACCATTGCATGGACAGTTTCGGTTCGATGGGTACGTTGGTACGTTCAGAGAAACCTACCTTATTATCATAGTCTTCCACTTTCTCCAGCAGGCCGGCTTTTTCCAGATCTTCGGTGATTTGACGGCGGACGTCGAAGCGGTCCATTCCCACATACAGGCCGGCAGCCTCGCTGATCGTACCGTTATCGTTGAAGATGTCGATGGAGGGCAGGTGATATTTCTCGCCCAGCATGTAGTCGTTCACGTCGTGTGCCGGAGTTACTTTCAGGCATCCCGTACCGAATTCGATGTCCACATAGTCGTCCTCGATCACGGGGATGCAACGGTTGACCAAAGGTACAATCACCTTTTTACCTTTCAGCCAGGTATTCTTCGGGTCGTTCGGATTGATGCACATGGCCGTATCGCCCATTATGGTTTCGGGGCGTGTGGTGGCCACCACGGCATATTGTCCGTTCTTGTCCGGTTGTCCGTTTTCATCGGCTATTCTGTATTTCAGGTAGTACAGTTTGCTGTGCTCTTCTTTATAGATGACCTCTTCGTCCGAAAGTGCCGTCAGTGCTTTGGGGTCCCAGTTCACCATGCGTACTCCGCGGTAGATCAGTCCTTTCTCGTACAAGTCGCAAAAGACATTGATCACGCTTTGGCTTCGCTTCTCGTCCATGGTGAATGCCGTGCGGTCCCAGTCGCAACTTGCTCCCAGTTTGCGCAACTGCTTCAGGATGAAGCCTCCGTGTTCTTCGGTCCATTCCCAGGCGTATTTCAGGAACTCCTCCCGCGTGAGATCGCTCTTTTTAATTCCTTTCTCGGCCAGGCGGTTGACCACTTTGGCTTCGGTGGCGATGGA
>JAJPYK010000037.1:5070-5365 GCA_021205005.1 Paraprevotella sp.
GTTCATCACTTATGCTTCGGGTGCTAGCGAGGCATGGGCGGGGCCGGGCACTCAGCAAGCGGTCTTTCCGCCCATGCGGGCACGGCGCGCCAGGATGTCCTGAATGGTTTCGTTGAGCACATGGCCCATGTGGAGCACACCCGTCACGTTAGGCGGTGGAATAACCACGGTATAGGGCTTTCGTCCGTCTGGTTTTGAACTGAAAAGCTTGTTGTCGAGCCAATATTGGTACCATTTTCCTTCCACGTCGGCCGGATTGTATTTGCTTGCTAATTCCATTGTATATAATGTTTTT
>JAJPYK010000266.1:0-453 GCA_021205005.1 Paraprevotella sp.
GGGTATATCGGGGCCAACCCGAATCGGAGAATATGCTGCTTTATCTCGATAAGAAAGTCGATAACTGAAACGAAGGTTTCGATCGGAAACTGACAAAGAACATTCGGGACACAACAACGGCTTCATCGTGAGATGAGCGACATCCGAAACCGGCCCATATTAATAGTTCCACTCGTAAACGTCCGCACTCACCCTGCGGACGTTTTTTCATCCCGGCACGCCTACTCCCGTGACATTATGACAATATGTCAAATACGGCTTCACGAGAATAGCGCATACGGCATCTCATCACTCCCCATCCGGAAACAAAGGATTCTCACGTCACCGTCTCAGAACATTTTGTCAATCCAAGGCCGGATAAGACCGTCATTCTGTCTTTCCGAAAAACAAATTCTCCGCCATTCACGGAACGGCGCGTCAATCGTCCCCGCCCAAACATGAACATTTTGTTTA
>JAJPYK010000266.1:463-5360 GCA_021205005.1 Paraprevotella sp.
TGCTCTTCCTGGTTCCGTGCAGCAGCTTCATCCGGAAGAAAAACAGGCGTCTCGAGACGTTTCCATCCCCTCCTCTCCCCGTTTTTTTATTTTCATCCGCATCTTTTTTCTTCGATATGCGGACAAAAATAAATTTATCTCCGCCCGAAGTAGGATCAAAACCGACGTGGAAAACTGCATATATGCGGAATAAACTTCCGTATATTCATCCCAATCGGGTATATTTATGCAGATCAGCCCTCTGATTCGTCTTTCTTCCTTCACCGTAATCCCCTATAAAAAGAAAGAAAACTATCTTTTTGAAATCTGTTTATCTCCTATTGCATCAAAATGATACCACGCACTCCGAAGAAAAAACGACATTACGTGTATTTTTAACACCTTTCTCTTCGGTATTCTTTTCTATATGACATTTTATTTATAGCTTTGCTCACGGAAACAACAGAAAAACATCACCTTTATTAAAAGAAGAAAAGTCACATGAAAAAACAAGCCATCATGGCCGCTCTATTATTAGCTGCAACCGTAAGCCATGGAAAGACTGCACCGACCACAAACTTTGAAGGTGACCTTTTTGCCTACTTCGAAGGCGGAGGAGATGCCCGACAACAAGAACACCTGCGCTTCGCCCTCAGCGACGACGGCGTAAACTGGCGGGCGCTCAATGAAAACCGTCCCGTCATCTCCTCCGACAGCATCAGCGAAAGCGGCGGCATCCGCGACCCGCATATCCTGCGCGGAGAAGACGGCCGCTTTTATATCGTGGCCACGGACATGAACACCGCCCAAAACGGATGGAACGAGAATCCGGGCATCGTACTCTTGCGCTCCGACGACCTTATCCATTGGTCGCACGCCAAAATCAACCTGTCCATGGATTATCCGAAAAATTTCGGCGATGCGTATTGGGTCTGGGCGCCGCAAACCATCTACGACCGCAAGGCGAAGAAATACAGGATCTATTTCACTTTGCAACGCAACGACCGAAAAAGCCTCGTCACCTATTATGCTTATGCCAACAAGGACTTCACCGGATTTGAAAGCGAACCCCGAACGCTCTTTTCGGCTCGATACGGCAGCATAGACAATGACATCATCGAACGGGACGGCGTCTATCACCTCTTTTATAAAGGCAACACGAAGGACGAAAACGGCAAGGAAGTGAAAAACGGTATCCAACAGGCTACGTCGAAAAGCCTGAAAGGAAAATGGAAAGAGGACTTCAACTACGTGGACGCCTATGCGGGAAAAACTCCGGTGGAAGGTTCGAGCATATTCAAACTGAACGGAAAAGACTAATACGTATTGATGTACGACATGTATACCAGCGGACAGTATGAATACCAAACCACTACCGATCTTTATCACTTCTCCGAGCCCCGGACGTTTACGAAAGACTTCTTTCCGCGCCACGGCTCCGTCATTTCACTGACCCGAGACGAACTGCAACGTTTGCAGGAGAAGTGGGGATACGTGGTCAAATACGAATTTGAATGCCAGGGCTACCCCATCATCCGGCATATCCATACGGCCGACCCTGCCGCACTCGTCCAAGGCGACACGCTGTGGCTCTTCACCGGCTGCGACCGAAACGGCAATCAAAACGGCTACGTCATGAAAGACTGGCTCGTGTTCTCCACCACAGACATGAAGCACTGGACACAATACCCCGTACCCCTGCAGGTGACCGACTTCAATTGGGCCGCCAGCAAACAGGCCTATGCCGGACATGTGGCCGAACGCAACGGCAAATACTATTGGTACGTCAGAACCAACTGGTGCGGCATCGGCGTGGCCGTATCCGACCGCATCACCGGACCGTACAAAGACGCGCTGGGACGGCCGTTGCTGACCAACAAAGATTGCTTCGACTCCAGACACAACTGGGCCTGCATCGACCCGGCCGTATTTATCGACGACGACGGACAGGCTTACCTGATCTGGGGCAACCGCGAATGCTATATCGTGAAACTGAAAGACAACATGATCGAAACCGAGGGCGAAGTGAAACGCATCCGGCTCGACAGCCGTCATCCTTTCACCGAAGCCCCGTGGGTGCACAAATATAACGGAAAGTACTATCTGACCTACGCCAGCGAATGGCCTGAAAAAATTGCGTATGCCATGGCCGACCACATCGAAGGACCTTATGAGACGAAGGGCGTCATCTCTGAAATCGCCGGCAACAGCAATACCACTCATCCCGCCATCGTGAACTTCAAAGGCCAATGGATTTTCATCAGCCACAACGGCGGACTGCCCGACGGCACCAGTTACAGCCGCTCCGTCGTGGCCGAACCGATGGAATACAATGCTGACGGAACGATTAAGAATATCCCTCCTACGGCCGAAGGGGGTAAGCCTCTATAAAAACATTCCTCTTCTCGTTCGTCCGAACCGGAGATTTAATCTAATTTTGCACGTCCGTCCGAAAGCGGGCGTGCTTTTATATTATTTATTTTTTGTTATCATGTACAAGAAGCAAAACTTACCCTATCCGGTGACACGCTTCAAGCACTTCGAAAACAAACCTTATGCCTCGTTCAACAGCCTGCACAAGCAGGTGACCATCGGCGTATTGGCCATTGCCACCCTGACATTTGCCAATCCCGAAACAGTTACCGCGCAGACCGACCGCCCAAGGGAGGACAGTGAACGTGAGCTGGAAGGTATAGAAGGGATGGGCAGCCGGGTTCCGCTGCCACAAAAGGAAGCTGCGAGAATTGTGACTGTACTGGACCGCAAAGCCATCGAGAACGCGCCGGTACAAAGTGTGAACGACCTCCTGAAATATGCCGCAGGCATCGACGTCCGACAAAGGGGCGACATGGGCAGACAAACGGACATTTCCATCCGCGGAGGTACTTTCGACCAAATTACCATCCTGCTCAACGGCGTGAACATCAGTAATCCGCAAACCGGCCATCTTGCCGCCGACTTCCCCGTCGCCATCGAAGACATCGAGCGCATCGAGATTCTGGAAGGTCCGGCGGCCCGGGTCTTCGGAACATCCGCCTTTTGCGGCGCCATCAACATCGTGACGTCGGCAGAAAAACAAAAGCACATACAAGTCAACGCCACCGGCGGTTCTTACGGACTGGGCGGCGGAGGCCTGCGCCTGAACCTCTCGGGCGGCGCATGGACCAATCAAATCTCCGGCAGCTATCTGCGCACCGACGGCGCTACGCTGAACAGTGATTTCGACGTGTGGCGCGCCTATTATCAGGGCGGATATTCCACACCGACCACCAACATCCGCTGGCAAGCCGGATTCAGCCAGCAAAAGTATGGCGCCAACACGTTCTACTCGGCCAAGTATAACAACCAGTACGAAGAGACCGACCGTTATATCGTCTCCGTACAGGCCGACAGCAAACTGGGTTGGCTCCACCTGCTTCCCTCGCTTTATTGGAACCGTTCGATGGATCATTACCAACTCATCCGCCACTCCTCCAGCGGCGAAAACTTCCATCGTACGGACGTCTACGGACTTAATCTGAACGCCTACTTCACGACCGTGCTCGGCAAAACGTCGTTCGGCATGGAGGCACGCAGCGAAGGCATCTTCAGCACATCGCTGGGCCGCCCCCTCGAAGAGGCGCAATATGTGAATGTGCCTTGGCACAAAGGAAGACAATATACGAAAAAAGACGACCGTACCAACCTCAGTTATTTTCTGGAACACAACGTACTGTTGCCCAAAGCCACGATCTCGCTCGGCGTAATGGCCAATCGCAACACGGGCTACGACGACAAATTCCATTTCTATCCCGGCGTGGACGTCTCGTACCGTCCGGGGCGTGACTGGAAACTGACGGCTTCATTGAATATGGCATTGCGTATGCCCACCTTCACAGATCTCTACTACAAGAGTCCCACGCAAGAAGGCAACGTCGGCCTGCATCCGGAAGAAACGCAGGCGTTCAGCGTCGGCGCACAATACCGTAAGCCCATCATAAGAGCCACGGCCGACATTTTCTACCACAAAGGCAAGAACATGATAGACTGGGTCATGTATACGGCAGACGATGTCTACCACTCGGCCAACTTCAAGTTAGACAATTACGGAGCCGAGGCCGACGTAGAGTTCGATTTTCAGGAAGTGCTCGGCGAACGGTTCTTCCTCGACCGCCTGAACCTCGTGTATACTTACATACACCAGCGTCGTCACGACGATGTGACCATCTATAAATCCAATTATGCGCTGGAATACCTTCGCCATAAGTTCGTGGCCGGACTGACCCACCGCATCTGGAGCAACCTGTCAGCCACATGGTCCTTCCGTTGGCAAGACCGCATGGGATACTATATCCGCTATGCCGACCCCCAAGACGAGACGGGCACGCTTACTCCCTACCGTCCGTATGCTCTGCTGGACTTACGTCTGCAATGGCGCACACCCCATTATCAACTCTATGTGGAGGGTAACAACCTGACAAACCACACCTATTACGATGTGGGCAACATCCCTCAGCCGGGATTCTGGTTCAAGGTCGGCGGCAGTTACCGCTTCAATTTCTAAACGTAGAAAACCGTGCCCGGATGACGGCACAACCCGTTTCTATCCACCGAGAGGTTGTGTCAAAACGTTGGCACAACCTTTTTTCATAGTTTATCGTCGGGCTTATATTCTCATTTGTTTAGGCTGCTTTTTTCTCATTTATTTGGTAACAAGTAGCTCTATTCCAATTGTAGCAGGTCACACATAGCCCCATAAACCAATAATTAGGAGTTGTAATGTACCCCTTTCCCGCTTTTAGCAATTTGGCACACATTTTTTTGATATTAAAAGCTATGGCAAAAAAGGCAAAATCCATGGTCACCTTTTCTCTTCCCACATGTCGGAACCTTTTGTATGCCATATTGAATTTCATCTGTCCGAAGACGGCTTCCGGTT
>JAJPYK010000170.1 GCA_021205005.1 Paraprevotella sp.
TGCCGGCCCTTGACTTTTATCTGGCGCCTTATGTGCGCACCAGTTTCATCGAGGCGGGGAAGGGGCTGGAGGAACTGAATCCCGCCGATTATTCTTCATTAAACGACAAGGTGGTGGACGACTTCGTGACCCGTCCTTTGGACGGGCTGACAGGGGAAGACCGCATCCTGCAACATGCGATGAACAAGACGGTGGCGAGGGTGCATCAAGCCATGGAAGCCTTCATCCACAACATGAACACGATACATTCCCGAGGGGGTAATCAAGTGGTGTTCAGCTCCGTGAACTACGGTACGGACACTTCGGCCGAGGGCCGTTGCATCATCCGCGAAATCCTGCGTAGTGCCTACGAAGGTGTGGGCAACGGGGAGACGGCCATCTTTCCCATTCAGATCTGGAAGAAGAAACGCGGAGTTAGCTATCTGCCTACCGACCGGAACTACGACCTTTATCGGTATGCCTGCAAGGTGACGGCCCGTCGTTTTTTCCCGAACTTCATCAATTTGGACGCCACGTTCAACCGTCATGAACTTTGGCGTGCCGACGATCCGAAGCGTTATTTGTACGAGACGGCCACGATGGGTTGCCGTACCCGTGTCTTCGAGAACCGTTTCGGGCCGAAGACTTCGGTGGGTCGGGGCAATCTTTCTTTTTCCACCATTAATATCGTGCGCCTGGCTATTGAATGTATGTCGGTAGCCGACAGGGAAGAGCGTATTGCCCGTTTCTTTGCCTAGCTCGACCGCATGCTGGAGATTACGGCCCGTCAGTTGCATGAGCGTATGGAATTTCAGAAGACCGCTTTTGCCAAACAGTTTCCTTTGGTGATGAGCGCGTTGTGGCTGGGATGCGAGAAGCTGAAGCCGAACGATACGATAGCTCCGGTCATCAATCAGGGCACGTTGGGCATAGGCTTTATCGGTCTGGCCGAATGTCTGGTGGCCTTGACGGGCAAGCATCACGGCGAATCGGAGGAATCTCAGCGACTCGGCTTACGGATCGTGACTTACATGCGCGACCGTGCTCAGGAGTTTTCCGAACTTTATCAGCATAATTACAGCGTGTTGGCCACTCCGGCCGAAGGCTTGGCCGGACGTTTCACCCGTGGCGACCGCAAGAAATTCGGTATTCTGCCGGGGATCACCGACCGGGAATATTATACGAATTCCAACCACGTGCCGGTGTACTATAAGTGCAGCGCCCGTCATAAGGCAGAGGTCGAAGCGCCTTATCACGACCTGACGCGCGGCGGCCATATCTTCTATGTGGAAATCGACGGCGACGCTACGCACAATCCGGAAGCTATCATGCGTGTGGTGGATATGATGGACAAGTATAATATGGGTTACGGCTCTGTGAACCATAATCGTAACCGTTGCATGGATTGCGGTTATGAAAATGCGGAAGACGGGATGACCGTATGTCCGAAGTGCGGCAGTACGCATATCGACCGTTTGCAGCGCATTACGGGATACCTTGTGGGTACCACCGATCGTTGGAATCGGGCGAAGCTGGCCGAATTGAATGACCGTGTGATACATGAAAACTCATAGTCGGGCATGATTTCCGTCATGAAGATTGTGGAGGATACGACGGTGGACGGGCCGGGCTTCCGTACGGCCGTGTATTCCGCCGGTTGTCCGCATGCCTGTCCCGGTTGTCACAATCCGCAGTCATGGGATATAGGGGCAGGGCATAAGATGTCTACGGAGGAAATCATGCAGGTGATCCGTGCCGATGAGTTTGCCGACGTGACGTTCAGTGGCGGCTATCCGATGTTCCAGCCCGAGGGCTTTGCCGAATTGGCCGAGGCCGTGAAAGTGGAAACGGGTAAGAATATTTGGTGTTACACCGGTTTTACTTTCGAGCGTCTGCTCGACGATTCCCGTCGGGTTACCTTGCTAAGGTGGATCGATGTATTGGTGGACGGTCCTTACTTGGGATCGCAGCGTGACCGCGACGCTCTTTTCCGCGGCAGCCGCAATCAGCGGTTGATCGATGTACAGGCCTCTTTGCGCGAGAGGAAAGTGATCTTGTACGAGACATAGCGGCATGATGTGAACCATTGTTCCGCTGACAGCTCCGTTGCGGCCTGTACATGGGGCGTCGCGCAGGCGGAGAGACATTTTGATAGAAACGGGACCTGTTTTAGCGAGACTCGCGTTCTTTTAACACAATATATGGGGCGTCCGCCCCATATATTGTGTACTTTTGTATGACCTAATTTAATAAAGATCAAAAACGTATTTAACATTAACTTAAATCTTTTTATGCGTAGATTTCTTGTATTGACCGAAGCCGGCATGTTGGCTGCGGTAGCCGGTGCCCAGACCGGCAAGGAACTCCCTTTCCAAAAGTGGGCTTTGACGCCTCCGATGGGTTGGAACTCATGGGACTGTTACGGGCCTACCGTAGTGGAGGACGAAGTGAAAGCCAATGCCGATTATATGGCAGAAAAGCTGGCCCCTTACGGATGGGAATATGTGGTGGTGGACATCCGTTGGTATGTGGAGAACGACAAGGCAGGAGGTTATAACCAGACAGATCCTATTTATGTGTACGACGAATACGGTCGTTATACTCCTGCACTCAACCGTTTCCCTTCGGCGGCCAACGGCGTGGGGTTCCGGGCATTGGCCGATTATGTGCATAGTAAAGGACTGAAATTCGGTATCCATCTGATGCGCGGCCTGCCCAAGATCGCAGCCGAAAAGAAATTGCCGGTAAAGGGGACCGACTGCATTACCTGCGATATGATTGCCAGTAACGATTCCGCCTGCACCTGGCTGCGCGATAATTATAAGGTGGACTATACCAAACCGGGTGCGCAAGAGTACTATAATTCTTGTTTCGAGCTTTATGCTTCATGGGGAGTGGATTTTGTGAAGATCGACGACCTGTCGCGTCCTTATCATACGGCCGAGATCGAAATGATCCGTAAGGCTATCGATCATTGCGGGCGTCCCATCGTATTGAGCATGTCTCCGGGTGAGACGCCTGTCGAAAAAGTGGACCATGCCAAAGCACATGCCAACATGTGGCGTACGGTGGACGACTTTTGGGATAACTGGAGCCAGTTGAATTATCAGTTCCAGGTCTGTGCCAAGTGGGCGCCCTACATCGCTCCGGGTACGTGGCCCGATGCCGATATGTTGCCGTTGGGAGAGATCAGTATCCGTGGCGAACGCGGGGACGAGCGTTGGACTAACTTCACCCGCGACGAACAGTATACGATGATGAACCTGTGGACGATATTCAAGTCGCCTTTGATGTTCGGCGGTAATTTGCCGCAGAACGATGCCGCTACGGATTCGCTCCTGACCAATCGCGACGTACTCTACATGCACCATTATTCGGCCAACAATCGTCAGCTCAGTCGGGTGGACAACCGTATTATATGGGCCGCCGATGATCCGGCCAACGGGGATAAGTTTGCGGCTTTGTTCAATACCGGCGGTTCGGAATATGTCAATTCCAAAGATGCGCTTTACCGTAGCGGTACGATCTCTTATCTGACTACCGGTTATGCTACGGATGTAGATGTGGCCATTCCGGAGGGAAGCCGGCAATTGGCGTTGGTGGTGACCGACGGCGGCGACGGTTACGACAGCGATCATGCCGATTGGATCAATCCGGTAGTGACAATGGCCGATGGCAGTTCCATACAGTTGACCCAACAGACACGTTTACGTGAGACGTGCGGATGGGGTAGCGTACATGTGAATCAGAATCTGAACGGGGGGACGCTTTCGATCGACGGGCACCAATATAATAACGGATTTGCGGTGCATGCCAATTCCATTTTGCTTTTCGATCTGCCGGAAGGAGCCGTGAAGTTTACGGCGCATACCGGAATCGATAATACGGGTACAGATCAGGGCAGCAAGTCTTCGGTGGAGTTTATGGTGTTTAATTACGATCCCACGGTGCGGGAGGAAACTACCGACCAATGGAATGGCGGAAACGTGACGCTGAAAGTCGATCCGGGCAAACAAGCGGCTTGCAGCGGCATGGTCAGCCGGGCTGCCGCTACTCGTCCGGTGGATCTTGAGGCCGATATAGCCGGTGCCCGGAAACTATATCTGGTGGTGACTAATGGCGGAGATGGCTTGGATTATGATCACGCTGATTGGGGAAATCCCGTATTGGTGGATGCCGATGGAAAAGAAACTTCCTTGAAGACGATAGCCTGGGATGCGAATCCCGTAAACGGTTGGAATGCCCCGCAATTGAATAAGAATAACGACGGCGGTACGATGATGATCGATGGTCGGTCTTACAGTAAGGGTTTCGGCGTGAATGCTCCTTCCATGCTGGTATTCACTTTGCCCGAAGGACATACTTACAAGACCTTTAAGGCTACGGTGGGATATGATGACGGCGTAAAGTCTGCGGATCATGGCGTAACCATGGAGTTCCGTGTATTTACCGAGGATCCTACGCCGGATTATGCTGCTGCCGTATCTTTGGATCTGACGCAGTTAGGCTTTGCGGCCGACCAGCCTTGTCGCATCACCGAGATGTGGAAAGGTCAGGAGGTTGGTACGTTCAAGAATGCGGAGTTTGCTCCTGTACTCAATCAACACGCCAGCGGACTGTATCGTATTTCGGCCGTAGATCGCGCTTCTGGAGCTTCGGTCAGCGTTCATGTACCTTCGTCTCAGCCGGTAGCCGGTGAACCGTTCGATGTGGAAATGGACGTGTCGGGCGGTCCGTCTGAGGGAGCTTATGTACAGTTGCTTTGTGATGGTGAAATTATCGGCACACTGCCGGTTGAGGCCGATGGGTAGGCAGTCTATACAGCCAAGCTTTACGGAGGTGATCATGTGCTGCAAGCTCGATACAGTGGTACGACTTCCGTAGCGAATGCCACGTCCGAGGAAGTGACGGTTACGGTGGAAGGGGCATCTGAAGATCTGACCCAGTTGCAACAGCGTTTGCAAGGGTTGATCGACGAGGCTAAAGCCATAGACCAAACAACTGTGGCCGGAGCTACCCGTGCACCGTTGAACGATGCTTTGGCCGGTGCATCTCCGGTAGAAGGTAAGACGAAAGACGAATTGGAAACCGCCATATCTACGCTTCAAACGGCAATGGATGAAGCCCGGTTGTCTATTGTGTCTATGGCCGATTTAAAGTCGACCATAGGGGAAGCCACGGTTTTTCTGGATGTCATCAGCGAATCGGCAGCTAAAAATTCGCTGGTGACAGCCATACAGGAAGCCGATGGGGTATACAAGGCTGAAGCGTCCACGCTGGAGGATGTGAAAGCAGCCCAGGAGAAACTGAGTGAGTTGCTGTCGGCTACGAAGAAAGAGGCTCAACCTTTGCCCGGACAAAGTTTCGACATGACGGAGTTTCTGATCAACCCGAGCTTCGAGGAACAGACTACGGGATGGTCGCTTTCTAAACAGACTTCCGGTTGGGAGGCTTTCGGTACGTGGAATGACCGTCCGGCTGCCGACGGTTTGAATTTTGTCAGTGTCAGTTGTGAGAATATTACTTCATTGGATCTTTATCAGACCGTGTCCGGACTTCCGGCCGGTTTCTACCGTCTGGAAGGTGCGTTGCGCAATACCGATGGCAGGGATTTCCTCAGCGATCAGCATCTCTATGCACAGACGGCGGAAGGCACTTATGAATCCGGTCTCTTAAGCGATGTGTCAGGCGAGAATAATAATGAATGGTTTGAATTCTCGGTGGCTGACATTCATCTATCCGCCGGTGGAGAGCTGCGTTTGGGGGTACGTTCTTCGGGGACGGGAACGGGTACGAAAGGTTGGTTCCAAGCGGATGATTTTCATTTGTATTATTTGGGTGAGACGCCTTCGGCGGTGCATGATGCCGGTGTTTCGACAGAAGGTGTGGATGTCACGCCGGTCGAAGGGGGCGTGATGATCCGTTCTTCTGTGGCTTGCCGGCTTCCGCTGTATAGCATAGGAGGAGCTTTACAGAAAATATTGAATGTGGAGGTCGGGGTGCAGAAAGAGACGCTTGTGCGCGGCCAATATGTATTGAATGGCAAAGTGATTATTGTGAAGTAAGAATGAGGAATCATTCCGTATAAACGAGTAAGGGGAGGCTGTTGCTGGAGCGTTCTTAAAAGTTAAAAGTTGAACAAGAACTATCAGGTTGCACTTCAATAAGATGAATTAGACATGAATATAGATGGAGAAAACCATGATTATCTGTTGATGGACGGGTACGGCACGCCGACAGGCGGAACTACGATCAAGGCTGTGGTTTCAGTATCCTCCGATGGCGTTTATTTGTTGCAGTTCGTCGGTAAGGATACGCAAACCGTGAAAGTGATGAAATGATCATCTCTTTAGAAGTTTATAATGGAATGAGGGCTGCTCTTGCTTTTTGCGGGGGCAGCCCTTACTCTATGAACGGCTCAAGTGTACCTGCGATCGGAAATGGGTTATAGGGTACAGAAAAAAGAGACGAGAAAGGGTACGGTCAGGTCGACGAGCAGCCCGTGAAAGACCGAGACGGAGACAAAGGCCGGACCGCAGACCCGTGAAATGACCGGCAGGGTGGTGTCGCCGGAAGTGGCGCCGCCGACACTGATCGTGGCCAACGGGCCGAAGTAACGGCAGAACCACGGAGCGCATAGCAGGGCTGTGAGTTCGCGCAGGAGATTATACAGGAGCGCTACCGTACCGGTTTCGGCATTGCGTGCCTCCGTAATGAGAATGCTCGACAAGGAGTAGTAACCGAATCCCGACCCGATGGCCAGCCAGTCGCTCAGACTGCGCCCGTCCAACAGACAGGCCGTGAGCAGGGCGCCGGCCCAAGTGCCGAAGAGTGTAATCAAAGGCAATACGACCATGCGTTTGTCGAGATGTCGCAGGCTTCGGCGTATTTCGCTTTGATGCCCGATGCTCCACCCGACGCAGGCCAACAAGAGGCCGAGCACCCAGAAACTCGCTGCGGACGGCGGAGCGGGGACGGAACGAGAAACTCCTGCGGCACACCCTGAGAGGAAGAATCCCGCGATGATTATGCTCCCTGTGAGCTGTGCTCCTAAAGAACTTTTCACCGGCAACGTGCCGGAAGGGGAACCGGCGTCGGCTATCCTCCCTGCGTCACTGGCGGTGCGCCGTATGCGCTTCCAAAGCCATGCTGACGGGAGGACACACCCCAGCGTGGTGCAAACCGTAAGCAATGCGGCTTCCGTACCTAAACGGCTCCAGGCCTGCATCAAAGCGTGATTCCCCCCGACTTCCAGGCCCATGAGGAAGAGCAAAAGCCATACGCAGCACGTCATGAGCCGTCCGATTCCGGGTAAAGTGCGATTCCGAAAGAGGTAGCCGAGAACGGCGCTGCCCCATAAAACCGATAGAACGATAAACATACAGGGCAAAGTTCGCTATTTTTTCCGAGATTTTCTCCCGCTTGAGGAACAACACTTTAAAATAAGCCGTAACTTTGCGCGTAAAGAACCCCTAAGATTGAGGAGTCTATGGAAAATCAGAACATCAGTAAAATCCAGGTGCGTCCGCTTCAGATCGAAGATTATGCGCAGCTGGCCCAATCCTTCCGCCGTGTGTATTCGGATGGAAGCGACGTTTTTTGGACGCATGGACAGATCGAGACCCTGTTGCGCATCTTCCCCGAAGGGCAGGTGGTGACGGTGGCTGACGGTGTGATTGTAGGATGCGCCTTGTCTATCATCGTGGACTACAACTTGGTGAAGGGAGACCATACCTATGCCCAAGTGACCGGACACGAAACTTTCAGTACGCATAATCCCAAAGGAAATATCCTTTACGGCATCGAGGTTTTTATCCATCCCGATTATCGCGGGTTGCGTTTGGCCCGTCGTATGTATGAATACCGTAAGGATTTGTGCGAAAAGTTGAACCTGAAAGCCATTATGTTCGGCGGGCGTATTCCCAATTATCACAAATACGCCGATAAGCTCATGCCGAAACAGTTCATCGAGCAGGTGCGCAAACGCGAGATTTATGATCCCGTGCTGACCTGCCAGCTCTCGAACGACTTCCACGTGCGCAAGGTGATGACCAATTACCTGCCCAACGACGAAGAGTCGAGACATTACGCCTGTCTGCTCCAATGGGATAACATCTATTATCAGCCTGAGACGTCGGAAACCTTGCCGGCCAACAAGATGGTAAGGGTGGGATTGGTGCAATGGCAGATGCGTAACTATGGAAATCTCGACGATCTGTTCGAGCAGATCGAGTTTTTCGTGGATGCCGTGTCGGGCTACAATAGCGATTTCATCCTGTTTCCGGAATATTTCAACGCACCGCTTATGGCGGGATTCAACAACCTGAGCGAGTCGCAGGCCATACGCGGACTGGCAGAATATACGGACGAGATCCGCGACCGTTTCATACAGTTGGCCATCAGTTCGAACATCAATATCATTACAGGAAGCATGCCGCTGTTGCGCGACCGCAACCTCTATAATGTGGGATTCCTGTGCCGTCGCGACGGTAGTTACGAGATGTACGAGAAGATCCACGTGACGCCCGACGAAACGAAGAGCTGGGGACTTTCGGGAGGCAGCGTGATCCGTACGTTCGACACCGATTGTGCCAAAATCGGCGTACTGATCTGTTACGATGTGGAGTTTCCCGAGCTGTCGCGCATCATGGCCGATCAGGGGATGCAGATCCTGTTCGTGCCGTATCTGACCGACACACAGAATGCGTATTCGCGGGTGAGGGCTTGTGCGCAGGCGCGGGCCATCGAGAATGAGTGTTTCGTGGCCATTGCGGGCAGCGTGGGCAACCTGCCGCGTGTGCACAACATGGACATTCAGTATGCGCAGTCGGGGGTGTTCACTCCTTGCGATTTCGCTTTCCCCACCGACGGACGGCGTGCCGAGGCCACGCCCAATACGGAGATGATTCTGGTGTCCGATGTGGATTTGGACTTGTTGAGTGCGTTGCATGCTTATGGCAGCGTGCGTAACTTGAAGGATCGTCGCCGCGACCTTTACGAGGTACGTTTCAAGAAATAAGTAGAGAGAGAAATTTTTCTCAGCACATTGATATTTTTTTGTGCTGAGAAAAATTTTTCAATCTCCTGAGAAAAATTTCAGGTCTTCCGGGAAAGCCGGTTTTCGGGATCAGAACCGGGTCATGACTTCTACTACGAATTTGTCTCTCTCCGACGGCAGGGGAGTGGCACCGGCGCGGTAGAAATACTTCTCGTAGTTGAGCCGGAGGTCGGATATGAACGGTTTGGCGATACTCAGCGTGATGCCGGCGGTGATGCGTTTGCGCTCGGCATCGGTGAGTTTCAATGCGCCGTTCTCGTCGGAAGTGCCGTCGCTATGGTCGCTCATGTAGTCGAAACGTCCGAGGAACGAAATCTTATGGAATACTTTTTTCAGCGGCAGATCGTAGCAGACGAAGCCGTCGAAGGCGTTGACATCCTGAAAGGCATTGTGGTTGTAGTGCTTGTACAGATACTCGGCTTCTACCATCCAGCGTCCGGCCTGATAGTTGACTCCGGCGTCGTACATGTTGATGCTGACATGTTCGGGTTTGATCTTTTGCGTGCTCAGGACGAGGTGGAAATCTTTGGGCAGCGTGAACTGCATTTTGACGGAATAGTTGATATGCTTCGTCCAAAAATCTGCTTGGTTGGTCAGCCCAGATCCGTTAAAAACTCCGCCTTGCAATATGATGGGAAGGGCGCAATCTACGGTGTATTCTAAGGTTGCTCCCACATCGCGCACGTTGCCTACCTGTTTGGCTATGAAGGAACGGTTGGCAAAGTATTGTTGGTGCGGCGAACGATGGGCGTCGATGGTGAAAGGCACGCGCATCTGTCCGATGGTGAAATCGAAGTTCTTCAGCGGGGTAATCTGGGTATAGGCGTCCAGCATTTTGATTTGTCCTTCGTCTGAAAGGTCGATTTCAGCCTTATAGGCCACTACCGGAGCCACTTTCCCTTCAATGCTGACTCGTGCGTTGCGCACTTGAAACCGGCCGGAGTTGATTTCCGGCTGGTACTCATATTTTCCGCGTACTGTACCGTGGACTTCGGGATGATAGTCCACTTTGGTTTTTTCGTCTTTCTGGTCATCGGCCCATGTGGATAAGGATAGAGCCAGTCCTAATGCTAAAATGGAGATACACTTCATGATAAATGGAATGATATTCTGATTTCGGTGCAAAGGTATGAGTTTAATATGAACGGAATGTGACATGAGAATGACATTTTTGTTTCAAGTCGATTTTATTTTAGTTTCAAGGTTTATTCGTGCGGGATATAAAAAAACTTCCGGCTCCGCGGTAGGAAAGTTTCTGCTTTCTGTCGCGGGGCCGGAAGTGAGGCGTACCGTAGAGACTGTGTTTATTCGGCGGTGAACTCGAGTACGCAACTGGCGTATTCTCCGTTCAGGGGCAGTTCTATGCCGGTGTGCATGAGCAGGGCTCCGCTGAAAGTCTTGTCGTGGAGGAAACAGGGCTGGCCGCCGGTCGGGGCGTCGAGTTCGCGCACGCGGTAAGTTTTGAGAGGATCGAGCCCGCGCAGGCATACGCGGGGTATGACCTGATTGGCAAAATGCTCGGTCTTGTAGGCGAAGGACACGGCATGGCCGGAATCGCCTGCGGCTGTGTACATCAGGGCCGCCACGCCGCGATGGTCGTAGGGCGATACGAGACGGTAGAGGTCGCCCAACTGGATGACGTCGCGTACCGTCTTATAGTCGCGGATGGCCTGTTCGGTCTGGCTACGTTCCTGAGGTGTCATCTGTGAGGGTTGCAATTCGAGGCCCAGACGGCCGCTCATGGCTACGTCGCAACGGAACTTGATGGGAATCGATCGTCCCGTCTGGTGGTTGGGCGAGGCACTGATATGTTGTGCCATGGCGTTGGAGGGGTAGAAATAGGAAGCGCCCCATTGGGTGTAGATGCGTTGCAGGGCGTCGGTGTTGTCGCTCACCCAGAACTCGTCGAAATAGGGCCTGAGGCCGTAGTTGGCCCGACCGCCTCCGCCGCCGCAGGCTTGCATGGTGACGTCGGGATAACGGGCGCGGATGCGGCGGAGCACGCTTTCCAGTCCGCGGTGGTAGTCGACATAGAGCTGTGACTGCCGATTGGCGGGCAGGTAAGACGATCCGAAATTCTTCAGTTCCACGTTAGCGTCCCATTTGATATAGGCAATTTGCGGATAGTCCGTGAGCAGACGGTCTACGATGCTGAAAACGTAGTCTTGCACGGCCGGGTTGCACAGATCGAGCAGCAGTTGCGTACCTCCTCGTCCGTAGGAGAGTGGACGGCCGGGAGCGCGCAGCACCCAGTCGGGATGTTTCTCGAAGAGTTCGCTCCGGCTGTTGGCCGATTCCGGTTCTATCCAGATACCGAACTTAAGGCCGTCGGCACGGGCCGTGTCGATCAGGCCCTGGATGCCGTGGGGCAGTTTCAGCGTGTCTACGGTCCAGTCGCCCAAAGCCGCGTCGTCGTTGACGCGACGGTATTTACGGCCGAACCAGCCGTCGTCCATCACGAAGAGTTCCACGCCCATGGCGGCGGCGTCGGACATCATACGGTGCAGACTTTCCTCTTTGACATCGAGGTAGACTCCTTCCCAACTGTTGAGCAGGATGTCGCGCACGCGATCACCGTGGTGGAGCATGCCGCCCTGACGGGCCCAGCGATGGAAGTTGCGGCTGGCTCCGCCCAGGCCTTCGGGCGAATAAGTCAAGGCGAGTCTGGGGGTATCGAAAGTCTGTTTCGGCTTCAGGGCATATTCGGAACTTTCGTTGTCGATGCCGGCAAAGATGCGGTGGGCGAAGTTATTGTCGGTGGATACTCGGATGGAGTAGTTGCCGCTCCAGCATAGGGCGGCTCCCACGACGCGTCCGGCATCTTCCTGCGGAGGTCCGTCGAGCGAGAACATGACTTCGGGGTGATCGATATGGCTGCCTCGTGCGCCGTCTACGTTTTCGATCATCTTGATGCCGGGCGTAAGCGGTTCGGCCGTGACGTTGGTCTCGGCAGCCCATGAGCCGTGGAGATGGGAGATCCATACGTCGCCGCGGCGGAGCAGGAAGGAGCCGGAGTCGAATCGTTTGAGGATGACGTCTTTCTTCTCCGTATGGGAGATTTCGGCCCAGGTCTCTATCATGTCGATGTCTTTATAGGCCTTATAACAGAGCCGGACGCGGAAGGGGTACACACGGTCTTTCAACGTGATGAACGTGAGGTGGCGTCGGTGGTGTCGGCGGTTTCCACCCCGTCCACTACGAGGTCGGTGGTCCAGTTGCCGTCGGCATGTACGGCCTGCAAGGCGTAAAGTTGGTGCATGGTCTGCCCGAAGGCGGGGTAGGCGGTACGGTTGATGCCGTCCCAGGCGTCGTGGATCTGATGGATCTGGTCTTCCTGAATGCGGTCGCCGAAGTAGGCGAAGCGCAGGTCTTCGCCTTCATTGGCGTGGAGCAGCAGCGAGGTGTGCGGTGTGGATACGAGCACGCTGCCGCTCCAGGCCCGTGCAGACGCCAAGAGGGTGTGTCATAATTCAAAAAGCACTTTGAAAAAGTAATAATCAGAAACTTCATTCAATAAAAACAACCATATAGAGCTTCGTGGAGAGCTTTATAAGGTTGTTTTTGCTTAGTTCAACGGAGGATACTTACAGATTATAAGTTGTCAATCTCAAAATTTGAATTATGACACACCCTCCGATGATGTAACTTCTGAATGCTGTCATTCTGTTTGTATTTCAATGATTCTGCTATGTAGTTTGTTTCCGGTGAAGAGGGTCAGGCCTACTTTCATCAGGTAATCGCCGGAGTAGACCATGCCGTTGCCTTCGAGCGAGGAGCTTTGGCCCGGCATCATATTGATTTCTTCTACGCGGTATTGTTTCTCGGCATCGAGGCCTTCGAGGCGTACGGGGAGACATTTTTCTCCGTAGGCGGGATAGACATCAAAGGCAAAGACGAGCGCTTTGTTTTTGTCTTTGGTCACGAACTGGTTGGCGGCATGGGGACCCGAATAGGGAGATACGAGTCGGTAGAGGTCGCCTTCCATGATGGCCGGGCGCAGCCGTTTGTAGTTCTTCACTGCATTCTGGCAGTAGGTAAGGTCGTCGCCGCTGAGGTCGCTGAGTTTGATGTCGAAACCGAGCTTGCCCCTCATGGCCACGTCGGTGCGGAACTTGATGCTGGCGTCCTTGTTCCAGGTGGTGACGTGGGCGCTCATGGACTTGGCGGGATAGAAGAAGGAGTAACCGTACTGGATGAAGAGACGTTGTACGGGGTCGGTGTCGTCGCTGGCCCAGAACTCGGTGAAGTATTTCAGGGCTTCATAGTCGATGCGTCCGCTTCCGCCCGAGCAGAGCATCATGGGCAGGTCTGGATATTTGGCCTTGATGCGTTCGAGCACGTTGTACAGTCCGCGCACATAGTCTACGTATAGATGCGTCTGCTTGTCTTTCAGATAAGGCGAATAGATGTTGGTGATGGGGCTGTTGCAATCCCATTTGAAATAGGCGATGCCAGGGTATTTTGTCATCAGTCCGTCCACGACGCCGAAGACGAAATCCTGCACTTCGGGGTTGCTCAGGTCGAGTACCATCTGGTTGCGGAAGTAGTATTCTTCGCGGTTGGGCAGGTGGATGACCCAGTCTTTGTGCTTCTCATAGAGTTCGCTTTTGGGATTGACCATCTCAGGCTCTATCCAGATGCCGAACTTGATGTTCTTCTTGGCGGCCTCGTCCACCAACCGTTGGATGCCGTTGGGCAGTTTGTCGTGGGTCTCTTCCCAATCGCCCAGTCCCTGAGTGTCGCTGTGGCGGGGATGTTTGTTACCGAACCATCCGTCGTCGAGCAGGAACATGTCCACGCCTAATTTTACGGCGTCGCCCATGAGGTCTACCAATTTATTTTCGTCGAAATCGAAATAGGTGGATTCCCAGTTGTTCAGCAACGTCAGTCGGTCCTTTTCTCCGTCCTTGAGCTGGTACTTACGTGCCCAGTCGTGGAAGTTGCGGCTGGCCTGTCCCTCTCCGCAGTCGCTGTACGTGAAGTAGAAGTCCGGTGTGCGGAATACTTCTCCCTTAGGCAGTGCATACTCCGAATAGTAGGGATTGATGCCGGCGATGACGCGCAGGTCTTTCTTGTTGTCCACTTCAAACGTGAATCGGAAGTTACCGGTCCAGCCCAAGGTGCCTAAGATGACTTCTCCTTCGTTTTCGGAGGCTTCCTTGTCGAGCAAGAAAATGAACATCGGCGGGGTGAACATGTTGGCGCGTGTGCCTAACTTGGAGTCGAGCACTTTCTTACCGAAGTTGAGCGGTGTGCTGCTCATTGTGGCTTCGTAGATCCAGTCGCCGGAGTATTCTGTCAGGTAGTAGGCCGAGTTGCTGAAGTGCAGCATGGCCGAGGCGTATCTTTCCAGTTTGATCGGTTTCTTCTCTTCGTGACTGATTTCGCTGAATGTCTTGATGATGTTCTCTTTGGCGTAGGTTACGTAGTGCAGCTTCACGGTCACCGGATATTGGTCGTCACGCAAGGTAATGACCGTTTCGTCCACGTCCGGTTCTATGTTTTGGATCGTGTGGGATACGTATTTAAGCAGTAGGGAGGCGTTGGCGTCGTTGTGACGTACCTCCAAAGCCGGCTCTAAATAGTCTTCCATACCGTGGGTCAGATAGGCTTCCGTTCCTTTCGGCAGGTTCTGTAAGTCACTGTCGTTGTTCAGCCGTTTGCCGATATACGATTGGTAGAGTCTTCCGTCTTTTTCGGCGCGGAGCACTAATCCGATGCGGTCGGTGCGGATCTGGATCAGCTCATCCGCGTATAAGACTGTGCTCAACGCAAGCAGACATACAGATAAAATAGCTTTTAATCTCATAAACTGTAAAATGGTTTGTTGTTTTCTTGATGATAGGGGGTTACCAACTGTCGGTTCGGAAAGGAGCTACATGCAGATCTGTCGGCGTACGCAGCGTGCATTCCGGATTGTCGGCCCATCCGTAACGTACGGCAATGTGTACTTTTACCGAGGGCGAGCTGACAATGACTTGGTCGCCATCGGTGTGAGCCTGTGCGGGATAGAACACGTGGTCCGGTCCGGCTATGGTGAAACCTTTGATGTCGGAGTTGGCCTCGAAAGCTTCGCCGATAGCGGGGAGAGTGAACGAAATGCGCACCTTGCCGTCGTTCTCTACGGTATAATCCTTGTAGAACGGCGCATAGGCATAAACTTTTTGCCCGTAAGTGTCGGCCAAAGAGATGGCTGTCAGGCGTCGTGCCACTTCCTGTTTGTTCTTCGGATGGATGTTGTGAGCCTCGCCAAGATCTATGTTAGTCACCATGCCGGTATGAGCCAGATGCAAAGCTTTGGATTGAGCCTCGCGCAGGGCTGCCCAGGGAGAGTCGGCCTGTACGTCTTTTCGGTCTAAATAATTGGCCAGTTGCACGAAGTAGAACGGCATGTTGGGGCGTCCGAATTGCTTGCGCCAGTCCGTGATAAGGGTCTGGAACAGGCTTTCGTACTGTTCGGCGCGTCCTACGTTGGCGCAACCTTGATACCAGATCACGCCTTTGATGGGATAGTCCAGGCAAGGATGCGTCATTCCGTTAAAGAGTACCGAGGGGAATGAAGAGTTGTCGGGATGGAGTGGCGTAGGCGGCATGGAAGCCAATGAACAGCCCACGCTGTATTTCCATTCGCCGGACAACGGGAGAGATTCCTTGTCTGAAAGGCGGATATTCATGTCGTCGGCGTTTCCGGCTATGCCGCCTTCTCCGCCGTTGTCGGTCACTTTGATGGCCAGTATGTTGGTGCCGGCCGGGACCAGACGGCCCGGTACGGTGTAGTGACGCGGCACGTTGAAACCGGCTCCGCTGGCAATCTTTTCTCCGTTCCAGTAGACGATGTCCTCATCGTCGATTGTTCCGGGATTAAGTTGCAGGTTTTTTCCTGCCCAGTCGGCCGGAATGTCGAGCGATTTACGGAACCATACGATTCCGTCGAAGTCAGGCAGTCCTTTCCCTTCCCAATACCCGGGGAGTTCCATTTGCGCCCAATGGCTGTCATCCGTGCTGGCATCGACCCAGCATTCCTTTCCGTCTCGGTATCCTTTGTCCGTCCGGTTGAGTTGTTTCCTCCATTCTTCCATTTGCCGGTTGTAGTCTTTTACAACCTCGTCGTATTGGAAATGGACAGCCTCCAGCCGGGCGATTTGGTCCTGATATCCCATGACTTGTTTGAGAGATTCGGAAGACGTCCAGGCTTCTGCCGGCGTTCCGCCCCACGTACAGCCGATGACGCCGATGGGGATGTTGAGCTTTTGGTTCAGTTCCCGGGCGTAAAAATAGGCCACAGCTGAAAAATCGGGTACGGTTGTCGGCGAGCATTCCTGCCATCCTCCTAAGTTATCTTGTACATCATACGGGCCGAGCGGAGTGGTTGACGTACGTTTCTTCACCTGAAACAGGCGTACGTTCGGGTGATTGGCGTTCGCAATCTCCTGTTCATAGTTCTTGACCTGTCCCCATCCGGCTACGGGCATTCCCATGTTGGATTGTCCGGAGCAGAACCAGACCTCGCCGGCCATGACATTCTCCAGCACGGTTTTCTTTCCGTCGGAACAAGTGATGCGGTAGGGTCCGCCGGCTTTGGGGGTAGAAAGCTGTACACTCCAATTGCTTTCACGGTCGGCGCGCGTTTCATAGCGTTGATTGTCCCAACTGGTTTCGATGGTGACATTCTTGTTCGCCTGAGCTTTTCCGAAGAGTTTCATGGTGGTTTGTTGCTGGATGACCATGTTGCTGGTGAAGAAGGCCGGTAAGGTCACTTTGGCTTGTAAGGGAAACGCGGCGCCGGTGCAGGCGATTAAGGCACAGATGCCGATACGGTGTTTGATGTTTTGTAAGGCTCTCATATAGTGTGTGAAGTTATGGCCGTGCTTCTGTCCCGTACCGTAGGCGGTCTCGGGCGCACGGCTGTTTTTTATTTAGCGTTATTATAGGGATTTACGAGGAGTTTGTACGAACCGCCTTGCAGAAGCGAATCGGCGAATGAAATGCAGACCTCTTTTTTCTCTCCAGGCATCAGCGTGAAATAATTGTCGTCCATCAAAGCTGGGAGCAGGCGTTCGCCGTCAGATGTGCGCAGGGGCTGGATCCGTACTCCGAAAGCTACGGCGCCGGCTGACTTCGGTAATCCTACGGTAGTGCGGATCGTGGCTTCGCCGTCCTTTCGGGTCAGTTTGGAGGAAACTTCGAGTTTTACCTTCGGCAACCGGTTCAGTGCCGTGAAATCCGTGCGGTTGTTGCCGCGCCAATAGGTATTCTCGGAAACGGTCTTTCCTTCTTTGTCTTTCAATTTCAGGCGGATGAAGTGTACGTCACTCAAGCCTTCCGAAGGTTTCGTTCCGCTCAGCACGTCCATACTCCACAGAGAGTAACCGAACCACCAGCCCAATTCGATGCCGAGCATACGTACGTAACGTGCCTGTATCTCCTAGGGGATGATGATTTCGTTGATACCCTCGGTGCCTTCTTCCGTCTTATAGACTTCATTCCATGATTGTGCGTCGTCGGAAACTTGTATCTTGTAGGCTTTACCGTAAGCCGCTTCCCAATTCAGGCGCACGCCACCCACTTGTTTCTCGCTGCCCAGATCTACGTAAATCCACTCGTTGTCGGCACGCAGAGCCGCCCAACGGGTATCGTCCTTGCCGTCGGTGACGTAGGACGGTTCGCCTTGTGTAGTGGACGATGCTACGGCCGGGCAACCCAACGACAGTATATCGCGTTCGGTATTGAACTTCAGTTGGAAGCATTTCGCTACCGTGTTGGACGGCGAGTTTACGACGGCCTTTTCGGCATAACGTGCTACCGGTTTGTCATCCATGTTATATACGGTAGCTTCTGCCGTCAGTCCTTCATAATCTTTGCCGGTGGTATTGGCTACTTTTACCTCTTCCGTCACGGGATTCCAATAGATGTGCAGTGGCTCACAGGCTTGTTTGCAACCGAAATAAGCGCCCGTCAGATCATAATAATAATCATACGTCAGCCATACCATGCTGGGATATGAGGCGCCGCTCATCCAAAGCATGACGCCGGTGGCATCGTTCCACATGTGGTCGAGCCAGCCTTCGAACAAGGCCTTGTTACTTTCCAGATTGATCCATTGCGACTTTTGGCAGAATTCCTCGGCGTTGCGTGCTCCGCCGTAACTGCGGTCGATGACGGCGGTGTGCCGTTCCGGTGTGGCATTGAACGCCGAAGGACCGAAGTAATGAAGGTTCCACATATCGTCGACCGGCCACAGATGATCTTCGGGCATGAAGCGTACCAGGCTTTCATAATTGGGCACTACGGCTGTGCCTATCTCCGTGCGGAATCCCCATCCGCGGTCGAATCCGCTGCCCGATTTGCAGTCGGGATAGGGCGTGAAGTACCAACGGGGATCGTTGGCCCCCCATGGTCCGCTTCCGTTCAGTCCTCCGTTGTTGGAACAAGGCTGGAAATAGCGGTCGCCACCGTCGAATGTGCGCACGTTCTCGGCCATCCATCCTTCAAGCGGGGCCTGCGGCGGACCTTCATTGTCGCCGCACCACACGGCGATGCAGGCATGATTGCGGAAGCGTTTGATCTTCTCTACCATATTATCATTGAAAGCATTCAGGTCGTAGGGCTGATTTTCGTTGGAGTTGATCCAGAAGTCGTCCCATACCATAAGTCCGTATTCGTCGCAATAGCGATAGAATTCGTCATCGGTGACCGAGCCGAGCCAGTTGCGTATCATGTTGAAGTTCATTTCCTTGTTGAGCTTCACGAGCGTACGGTAATCCTCTCCGTGTCGCCGCAGCATATATTCGCTCATGCCCCAGTCGGCTCCTTTGACGAAGACGGATATGCCGTTGACGTAGAGATGGAATACGCCGCCTTTTTTATCGTAATCATACTGGCGGATGCCGAACCGGATGTCGCGGCTTTCGGATACGCTGTCGCTTTCGTCCACCACTTCTAGATGACAGGTGTACAGATTGGGTTCTCCATATCCTTGGGGCCACCATAACCGAGGGTTGTCCACGACCATTTGCGGGAATCGCCGTTTGTCGAACTTGACGGTGCGTGTTTCGCCCGGTTGCAAGTCCACTTCCTGTTCAAAGGTGATCTGCCCCGGAGTGATAGTACCTCTGAGGACGGTTTTTCCGGCGGTGGTTCCCCGGTTGGATACATCAGTTTGCAGGGATAGCTCAGCCTGTGCGCGCGACACCAGATGCGAGCGCATCCAGGGATCGTTCAGCGTAGATCGGCCGGTATTCTCCAGCCATACTTTATCCGTGATGCCGGAATTAAGCCCCGGAACGTAAGGCATCCAGTCCCATCCTCCGCTGGATAGGTAGTTGGGGCTGCCTTGATTGGCTAACGGGGTCTGCGGAATGTCCACCAGCACGGCCAGCGTATTGTTTTGGTTACGTTGCACCAGCGAGGTTACGTCGAACTGTCCGCGGTGCATGAAGCCGTTCAAAGAACCTAAGTGGGTGCCGTTCAGATAGACTTCTCCCCGGCGGTTGATACCGTCAAAGTGAAGCCAGATCATTTCCTTCTGAAAGTCGGAAGGCACGCGAAACTCCGTGCGATACCAAAAGCTGCGGTCGTATTTTTTCCGGTCTACTTTCTGAACATGGTCTCCGAAATTCGGGTCTTCCTCTTCCCCGGCTGCAACGTAAGACTAGAATACCGTGCCCGGAACGATAGCCTTGACCGCTTTCGGATTCTGATAACCGTTTTGACAAAGTTGCGAAGTGTGGTCGCCCACGTCCTCTTTCGGCACGACCGTCCATGTGATGTCGGGCGTGTCGCTATGTAAATAACTGATCTGGGCTGTGGCCTGAAATGTACCTAATGCACTCCAAAGGAGCAGGCTGAATAGTGTTCTTGTCCTCATAAATGATTTTGTGTGCGCAAGTGAGATGACGATATATAAAAAGTCGGATTATTTTCCATCGTTTAGATTGCAACTTATACGTTAACATTGCAAATGTAGACGATGGAAAATAATTCGCACAAGAGTAGCACTTCAGAATATGCTACGTTTGACGCATTCCCTTTTTTTATGAGTTTGCCTTATTTCCCTGAATTAAATCTTCTATATTGATTTCATGGGTTTGGCGCACCTTGCTTCGCGTGCTCTGGACCTGCTGTTCGAAGTCCTTGGGCGTCATGCCGAATTGTTTGTAGAAGAGTTTGCTGAAATAGGAGTGAGAACCGAAGCCTACTATGAAGCAGATTTCCCCCACACGGTACTTGCCGGTCTGGATCAGTTCGGCCGACTTCTTGAGGCGGATCAGACGGATGAAGTCGATCGGCGACAGATTGAACAGCGTCTTGATCTTGCGCAACAGGCTGGAACGGCTCAGGCACAATGCTTCGGCCATACGTTCTACGTTGAACGTCTCATCTTTCATATTGGCGTTGATGACTTCGATCACATGATCCATGAATTCCTCGTCTTCCTTGCTCATTTGCATGTTCTGTACGGGGAAGAAAGGACGTTTGGAGAACGTCTCCCGTTCTTTTTGCCGATTGTTTAGCAGTGACAGGATCTGTGCTTTCAGATAGTCGAACGAGAAGGGTTTCTCGATATAAGCTTCCGCACCGACTTGCAGACCTTTGATCTTGCTGTCGATGTCATTCTTGGCCGTCAGGAAGATGAGCGGGATGTGGCATAAGTTGAGGTCGGACTTGATAGCCGTACACAGCTCGTAGCCGTTCATCTGAGGCATCATCACATCGCTGATGACAAGGTCGATACGCTCGTTCTTGAGCAGTTCGAGCGCTTCCTTGCCGTTCGATGCCGTTTCGACGAGGAAAAGAGAGGACAAACGCTCTTTCATGAATGCCATGAGACTTTCTTCGTCTTCTACGATAAGCAGGGTATATCCTTTCGTATATTCTTCCTCTGCCGAGTTTCCGTTCACCAAGAGTTCGGTCTGCTCTATGCTTTCTTCTTCGGTCGTCGGTTCGGCATCCATGTTGAGCGGAATGGAAAGTACGAAGGTATTGCCCGGTTGCTGGCAGTCCAGATAAAGCGTACCTTTATGAAGCAGGGCCAGCGAGCGTGCCAATGAAAGCCCTATGCCCACTCCCTGTTTCTTCTCCTCTTGTTTCACTTCCTGGAAGAACGGTTCGAATATCTGTTCCGCTTTTTCTGCCGGTATATTGTCGCCGTCGCTGGTCACGCTGACGAAGAAATGACGGTGGTGCTTGTTCAGGCTTACGGAATTCTTCTGCTTGCCATATTTCAGGGCATTGTTCAGCAGGTTGCTGAGGATCTTGGTGGTGGCCTCCTTGTCGATTCGGGCCATGATCCCCGGCTCGAACTGGTCTATCTTCAGTTCCTTTCCGTTGTGCATGAAAGTAGGTTCGAATCGGTTGACCGTCTCTTCCAGCAATTCCGAAACATCTACGTTCTCGTAGTTCAGCGTCAGTTTGTTGGCTCCCGCCTTTTGGAAGTCGAGCAGTTGCGAAGCCAGGTTCAGCAACCGTTTGGTGTTTTCGGCGATTACGCTCAAGTTTTTGGACAGCTTTTTGTCTTTGAGGTCCATTTCCTGGATGATTTCCAGCGGTCCGTTGATCAGTGTCAGCGGAGTGCGGATTTCGTGAGCGATCTCCGTGAAGAATTCCACTTTATTCTGGTTGAGTTCTTTTTCCTTTTCGATCTCGAACAGTTTCTGTTGTTCGGCGAACTGTTTGTTCTTATGCTTTCTGTACCAGAAGAACCAGCCGGCAAAGGCGCATGCGATGAGGATGACGTAGATGACGTACGCCCATGTGGAGGCCCACCAAGGGGGCAGGATGATCAGCGTCAGCGAGCGGGTGGCGTACTGTACGTTATCGGATTTGCTGCCGTCGGCCGTGGCACGTATGTGCAGTATGTATTTACCCGGAGACAGGTTGGCATAGGAGATGCTGCTCTCCGTACACGTACGGATCCATTGTTTGTCAATGGGCTCCAGACGGTAGAAGTATTCATTGGTTTGGGACGTGGAGTAGGACAGCAGCGCAATGTCGAAGCTGACGTTGGCCTTGTTGTAAGGCAATACGATCTTGTCCGTGTTGATGATGTTTTGTTTGAGCGGAGAGTCCGGCGTACGCACAGTCACTTCCTCATTGAAGATGGAGAAGCGCGTGATGTAAATCGGCGGTTTGGCTGTGGTCTGCTCCTTGATGTTCGGATTGAACGAAACCAGTCCGTCGATGCTGCCGAAGTAGAACCGGCCATCGCTGCCTTTGACGGCAGATTTGTAGTTGAACTGATTGCCGCACAGACCGTCGTTCACCGTAAACACGCGGATCTCTTTGTTTTCGGGATGAAAGCGTACGAGACCGCGATTGGTGCCGAACCACAGATAGCCGTAGTCGTCCTCCAGTATTTTGTAGGCCACATCGTCGGGCATTCCTACCTCTACGGAAAAACGCGTAAAGTCATCGCTTTTCGGATTGTAGCGGCAGATGCCGCCACGGTCTGTAGACAGCCACAGGTTGCCTTTGCTGTCTTGCATGATGGAGCTGATGGAGTTGGAGCTGACGGATTTCGTGTTGCCGTCCTTATGGGTATAGTGTTCGAATGATTTCTTCTCCGGAGTGTATTTCCAGAGCCCTTTACCCATGGTGGCGAACCAATAGGTGCCGTTGCGGTCTTGCAGGATGTCGAATACCCATTGGTCTTTCAATTCGGGCAAGGCCCGGAACTGCATGCTTTCTTTGGTGGCGTAGTATACTCCGAAATCCGATCCGACCCAAAGCGTTCCGTTCCGGTCCATGTAGAGCGCATAGATTATGCATCCCACCGAACCGACGTTCATTTCGTTATATTTGTAAAACGAGGATTTCCCGTTCTTGTCGATCACCACCAGACCTTCTTTGTACAAACTGCAATAGACTTTGCCTCCGTATGCGCCGACCACGATGGTGATGTGGGTGTTGAAGTTGGCTTGCGGGAGCGGATAACGCCAAATCTGATGATCCTTTAGCGACATCACGTTAAGTCCGGCGTCTTCCGTGCCTATCCACAAATTGCCTTTGTCGTCTTCCGCCAGTTCGCGGATACGTTGGCTGGACAATGAATGATCGGAATTGCCCGGCAGGAATTTACGGAACGTGAACGTATTGTTGGGGAGGTAGCTCACGCCGCCGTACATGGTGCCTACCCACAGGCCGCCTTCACGGTCGCGATATACCGAGTAGATGATGTTGTCGGACAGGCCCGACGGATTGAGCAAATCTTGTTTGAAATGTGTCACGCTGTGTTTTTTCTCGTTGAGAATGTACAGACCGTCGTAAGTGCCGGCATAGATATTATCGCCGTATACGGTGGCGAAACGGGTAAACGTATGTTGCAGACTTTGCAAGTCGATTTCTTGGAGTTCGTTTTTTATGAAGTTATATTTCTTCAGGTTGCCATTCTGTATGCTCATGATCAGATTGTCGCCTTGCTCGCTCAGCGTGTTAATTTCGAGATTCAGCAGCGAATTTCCATGGGCATCTTGCGTGATTTGCTTGAATTTCTGCGCCTTTTCATCGTATTTGAGCAGACCCGTATACCAGGCGATGGCGTAAATGTCGCCATTGTGGCAGATGCAGATGTTGTGAGGGTTGGTCCGGTCCGGGAAGTCATACGTGTAGAGTTTCTTTCCGTCAGAGCGGAACATACCTTGGCTCGGAGCACAGATCCAGATGTTCCCTTTTTTGTCTTTCGCAATGCCTGATATCCACGTCGTGATGACCATGCCTTTGTCTGTCTTGGCATCCAGGAAAGTAAATACGTCCGCCGCAGGGTCATATTGGTATACGCCCTCGTCCGTACCGATCCATAGGATATTCCGGTCATCCTCAAATAGGGTTGAAATGTTGTGATTGCTTTGGTGTTTTGCTTCATCTTTACAATTGAAAGAGACGACTTGTTGTCCGTCGTAGCGATTTAGTCCGTTTTTGGTTCCGAACCACATGAAACCGTAACTGTCCTGTATGATAGCTTTTACGTTGCTTTGCGAGAGTCCGTTTTCGCCATTGATGTGCAGGAACGAGTAGCCCTGAGAGTCTTGTGCGTATGCCGAAGTCAGACACACTATGCAGAGAGCCTGTAATAAAAAAAGATCCTTTTCATGATATGGATTCGTTAGATTTGATGCGAATTTAATAAAAATATAGATGGCCGGTGATAAAAAAGGATAAATATTAGGGGAGTTTCTTATAGGAAACAGGAATTTTCGATATATATGTAAAGAAGGATTTTCGATGATGGGCGGTTGCTCCCTTATTTTTTTGATATAGGTCGGCAAGGCCGTTGCTGAAGCCGGTTTTTTAATCTGCGGAGAAAAATTTTCCAATCTGCGGAGAAAAAAATATCAATCTGCGGCAATTGATTTCAGCCTTTCCGGAACGGATCTTTCCGATGCCCCCGGACAGG